>QHWK01000694.1 GCA_003223775.1 Acidobacteriota bacterium | reverse complement strand
CGCTGAATCAGATCGGCATTCGTGATTCGCGTGCGGCGGTACGGACCCCAGTTCCACTGCGCGCCCGCTTTGACGTTGTGGGCGCCGGTCACGTACGACGCGGAGCCCTGCACGTTGTAGCGATCGGGATACTGGCCCTGGTTGGTGTCGAGCGACGCGTAATGCGTGCCGAGATTCAGATCGCGCCGGCTCGCACCCGCATACCACGCCGCGGTGCCGCGCTCCTGATCGATCCCCGGCTGGTTGGTGATGTTGTAGCGCTCGATGTTGAAGGAGTATCCCGTTTCGACCAGCAGCTTGCTGCTCGCCACCGACGTCCACTTCACCGATCCGGTGCTGTAGTCGGGCGAGGTCCAGATCTGCGAGGCCGTCGCCGGATCGTCGCCGGCGTTCATGCCGTGGCCGCGATCTTTCGCGACGCGATCGTAGTAGATGCCGAGCTTGTTCCTGGGGGACGTCTGCCAGGTCAGGCGGAGCATCGCGCTCTTGATGTGCTGATCGTCGATGCCCTGCTCGCACGCGATTGCGTGCGAGGTGCACTGCGGATACGTGGACGAATAATTCGATCCGGCGGGCGTGTAGTACGTGTCGGCGATCGGCGCATCGACGCCCCACCGGCGCGCCGAGGTGAAGAACCAGAGCGTGTCTCTCTTCAGCGGTCCGCCGAAGGAGCCGTTGAAGTCGTAGATCTTCGAGATCTTGTCCGGGACGCTGAGGCCGCGATCCTTCAACGACTGGGTGAGGTTGTCGCTCTGCCAGCGGCCGTCGCTCCACGCGCCGAAGAACGCGCCGCTGTAAATGTTGCCGCCCTCCTTCGGGATCATGTTCAGCCGCACGCCGCCGCCCGACACGTCGGTCCCCGCACCCGCCGTCTGATACGCCATCTCCTGGCTCATCATGTTGTTGAAGTAGTTCTGGACGGCGCCGTCGCCGTCGAGGCCGTTGACCATCATGCCGTCGACCTGCGTCGTCACCTGCGACGAGCTCAGGCCGTGCACCGACATGTAGGTCTGCTGCATCGCACGGGATCCGCCGACGTCAGGCACGTTCAGCGTCACGCCGACGACGAGCTGACCGACGCTCTGAATCGTCCGGCCGGTCGGAATCGTGTCGAGCGTCTCGCGCGAGAGCACCGTCGTCCGCGCGGCGCTCTGCACGTCGACCACGGGCGACTGGCCCGAGACGGTGACCGACTCCTCGATCCCGCCGACCTTCAGCTCCGCGTTGATCGTCGCCGTGAAGTTCGCCGGCAGCTCGATGCGATCCCGTTTCAGCCCGCTGAAGCCGGGCAGCGCGAAGGAGAGGCTGTAGATTCCGGGCCGCAGGTCGACGATCGTGTACTGACCCTGGCCGTTGGTCACCACCGAGCGCGTTTTCTCGATCAGGACATCGCTCGACGCTTCGACGGTGACGCCCGGAAGGACTGCGCCGGACGCGTCCTTGACGACGCCGGCGATGGCGCTCTGCGCGAGCGCGTGAGAGGGGAAGATCGCGATCCAGAAAGCCGCCGCGAGCGCCGAGAGCGAAACGCGTCTCGTCATGCCCATCCTCCTAGGTGACGAATAGGGCCTGCGCCGACCGGTATTTGGCTGAGTGGAGGCTACCGCCGCGGAAGACAAGAATCCATAAAAAATTGGGCGCCCTCAGCGCCGCGGGAGCCTGACCGGCTGACCGGACTGATACAAGTCGATCCGCTGCCGGAACTGGGACGCGACGGCCGTCTGCCCGGCGCGCGTCGCCAGATCGAGGCCGTTGCGAGCCGTGCGGACGGCATCGTCGTACCGGCCGGCGCATGCATAGGCCGCCCCCAGCGCATCGAGGACGGCGAGGTCGCGATGCGTGGTGAGCGCATCGGCCCGTTCGGCGAGGCGAACCGCCTCGTCCGCGTCGCGCAGCGCGGCGTCGGATGCCGTCGCGCGAATCCACGCGAGCCCCGCGAGCGCCTGCACGTGATCGCCGCGCAGCGCGAGGACGGCGTCGAAATGGCGCGCGGCGTCCGCAAGGCGGCCCCGATTCGACAGGAGCTGCGCGAGGTTCGCTTGCGCTTCCACGTTGTCGGGCCTCAGCGCGACGGCGCGCGCGAAGTGCGCCTGCGCTTCGTCGAGACGTCCGCCGAGCTGCAGCAGCGCGCCGAGATTGTTGTGCGCGACGGCGTAGTCGGGATCGATCCGGATCGCCTGCTCGAGTTCCGCGGCGGCTTCCTCGCGGCGGCCGCGCGCCGACAGCGCGAAGCCGAGGTTGTAGTGCGTCGGCGCCGACTGATCGTTCAGGCGCAGCGACCCGCGCAGCTCCGCGATCGCCTCGTCGAACCGTCCGTCGTCCAGATACAGCTGCGCGACGGCGTCGTGCCGGAGCGGGTTCGACGGTTCGCGGCCAAGCAGCGCCGTGTAGGCCGCGAGATCTTCGGTGTGCGCCTTGCGGCGGAAGTCGCTCACGAGGATCGCGGCGTCGCCCGCCGATCGCGGGATCACCTGCACCCACAGATCGCCCATCTCGTCGGACGTGTTCTGCCCCCACACGACGCGCTGCGGCGGG
>QHWK01000022.1 GCA_003223775.1 Acidobacteriota bacterium | reverse complement strand
GCGCGGGTTTCGTCATCCGGAGATCCTGCGCCGGTTCGAGCACGAAGCGGAAATGCTCGGCCGGCTCCAGCACCCGGGCATCGCGCAGGTGTACGCGTTCTACCCGGGCGATCGCGCGACGCCGGCGCATCTCGTGATGGAGCTCGTCTCCGGTCCACCGCTGACCGATTACGCCCGCGCGCAGGGGCTGACGATTGCCGCCCGCGCCGCCCTGATCGTCAAGCTCGCCGACGCTGTGCAGCACGCCCACGATCGCGGTGTCATTCACCGCGATCTCAAACCGGCCAACGTGCTCGTCGCCGAAGGCGGCCAGCCGAAGATCCTCGACTTCGGCATTGCGCGCGCGATCGGCGCCGACGTGCAGCGGCTGACCATTCAAACGGGGCACGGTCAGCTCATGGGCACGCTGGCGTACATGAGCCCCGAACAACTGGGCGGACGCTCCCACGATGTCGACGCGCGCAGCGACGTCTACGCCCTCGGTGTGCTGCTCTATCGGCTGCTGGCGAACCGTCTGCCGTTCGAGGTCGGTGACGTGCCGTGGCTCGAGGCGGTTCAGCGCCTCCTCGCAGCCGAGCCGCCGCGGATGGCCGACGTGAACGCCTCGCTCAGCGGCCCGCTCGAAGACATCGTCGCGCGCGCGATGGCACGCGATGCCGGCGATCGCTATCAGACCGCCGGCGATCTTGCCACCGATCTCCAGCGGTTTCTCGCAGGTCGACAGACCATCGCAGCCCGCGCGACCCGGTCGGCACCCAGAGCAGACTCTCCCGTTCAGACGGGCGAGCCGTCGCCCTTTCTCGTCGCGGCGGATGCAGACACGATCTGTACGGTGACAGACACGCGCGGGCTTGCCGCCACCGCCGCCGCGACGGGTCACGAGTTATGGACTGCGAACGTCGACCGCGTGTGTGCGTTCGCTCGATGCTCACCTTGGCGCCGCCGCGGCGATCGCGTTCAGCGCCGACGGCCGCCATCTGGTGTCGGTCAGCGGCAACGGAGCCGTGCGGCTCTGGAACGCCGAAACGGCGCAACTCGAGACGACGCTGCTGCAGCACGACGGCGGGGCTGCCTCGCTCACGCTGCTCGCCGACGGGCGTGTCGCCGTCGCCTGGGCCGACGGGCGACTCGCCATCCTCGCCGTTCCGTGCGAGGTCTAGGCTGTCGTCAGCGCTTCACGCGCGGCGTTTCTCATCGTCGTCGCGAGGAGGCCGTAGACCGTCGCCCACGCATTTTTCACGTCTGACGTAAACGCGCCGCCCAGCCCTTTTTCGAGCGTCCAGAGCAGCGCAGAGCCGACCGTCTCGTAGTGGACGTCGGCAACGCCGTACGCCGCATGGCGCCGGCCAAGATCCTCCACGACCGGCACGAGCTGATCGAGCCGATCGAGCCCTTTGACCGCTGCTGTCAACATCTGCATCAGCTTCTTTCGCTGTTCCTTCATGTCTCCGCGGAACATGCGCTCGAGCGACGGATCGAGCTCGAACAGCCGGCGATAGAAGAGCGCCGCCGCGTCGTCCGCAATAGGCGTGATGGTCGCGAAGGTGTTCCGCACGAGCGTTTTCTGGGCCATCGTCAGCATGAGCGTTTGAGTCCTTCGTTTGGATCAGCGCGGGGTATTCCGGCTGCTCATTCACTCAGTGCGACGTTTCCGCCGAAAAGGGCTAATTCAGAACGTCGTGCGCAGAGCGATCTCGCCCTGGAAGTTCGGCCGAGCGCTCACGATCGTCCCGAACACCGGAGACAGGGAGTTGCCGACGCGGCCGCTTCCGAATTGCGCCTGCAGGTTTTTCGCGTTCAGCAGGTTGAAGGCTTGGGCGAGGAGCTCGATCTTTCGACCGCTGCCGAAGGTGAACGCCTTGCTCACGCGCGCGTCCATGATATTGATCCGGGACGTATCGATCTGAGACTCGCTGACCGGCGCGAGACCGTTCACCGCCCGCCACGCGTTCACCGCGGTCAGATTCAGATCGCGATTGCCGGAATTGCGCGTGGTCCCGGCGACCAGATCGGTGTTGAATCCGTCTCGATTGAGATCTCGCCCCGCCGTCGCCGACCACGGCAGCGGCGAGCGGGCGGTCCAGACGACGCCGAGCGTCACGCTGGCCGGCAGCAGGAAGGATCCGCTCGCGACGACGGCGTGGCGCCGCTCGCCGTTCGACGATCCGACATCGTACGATGTGAACGCATCGATGTAGCGCGCCATCGGCGCGTTGTCCCGGCTGTTCGTGTAGGCGTAATACGCCATGTACTGATACCGATGGCTGTAGCGCTTCTCCAGCTTCACGTACATCTGGCGCATCGTCAGGTCTGAGGTCGGCTGGACGCGATCGATCCGGCCGAAGGCCGACAGCGGCGGCGTGCCAAGGGCGGTGAGGCCGGTCGCCGAGTTGGCGAAGTTCACGTTCAGCGTCTTGTAATCGTCTTGCGTATGGTTGTAGAGCACGTCGGCATGGACCGCGAAGTCGCCACCGAGATTGCGCGAGATGCCGACGCTCGCCTGCTGCGCCACCGGCTGCCGCATGTCGTTGTCGGCAATCGTGACGTTCGGCGCGTTCGACGACACGATGAAGCTGGCCGGATTCTGACCCTGATACGGATCGGGATACGCCGGGTTCGAGATGGTGATGCTCAAGCGGTGAAAGTTCCGATACTCCTCGATTGCGGCGAGCGTTCGAATGTGCCCGTAGTACATGCCCCAGCCGCCACGCACGACCGTCCTGCCGCTGCCGTTCACATCCCAGGCGAATCCGGTGCGTGGACCGACGTTGGTTCGATGGCCTCGTTGTGAGACGTTCACATACGGCAGCGTGACCGGAAAGTCGTTCGGATCCAGCCCCTCGTTCGACGGCCCCCACAGATACTCCCACCGCAGACCAAGATTCAGCGTCAGACGCGGCATGACCCGCCAGTCGTCCTGCGCGAACGCTACGTAGTACCGCGAGGGATCGATCGTCGTGACCGGCGCGCTCGTTGCGGTGAACAGGATCGGATTCTTCAGGTTCGCGATCGACGACGGATCGTTGGGGTTGAAGGCCTGGTCCTGGGCGAACGTGTACGTGCCTTTGATCAACCCGATGGCATCGTCCACCTTGTAGTGGTTGTGATCGTACTCGCCGCCGAACCTCAAGTCGTGTTTCGAGAGATGCACGGTATAGGTGTCGCTGAATTCCCACCGGCTCTCCGGGCTGGCGTCGTCGTAACTGCTGCCGTAGGTGAGCGACGGAAACGCGTACGCGCGCGTCTGGCGGTCGGTCCGCTCGGCCGGGAACTGGCCGATATCGGTGAACAACGTCGTGCCGGACGGGTAGCCGTAAAACGCGGCATGCGCATACTGGAAACGGACCTCGTTCAATTGCCGGGCGCCACGGATCCACGTGTGGCCCGCAGCCAGCGATTGCCGGGGCACGCTCTGGTCGAAGCTGGCCGTGGCGGCCGTCGTGCCGCCGCAGTTCACGCACAGCGTCAACTCGTCTTCCTGAAGATAACGGACGAACGCATTGTGGGCATTCGTCAACTGCCAATCGGCGCGCCCGAAGTACAGGTTGCGCGTCGTCGGTTTCGGAAAGGTGCCGTCGACCGCCGAGTAGAAGCTGGCCGGCGCGGTGACGGTGTAGAACTCGTCAATCGCCGTGCGCTCGAACGCACCGTAGTAATGCATCCGATCGGCGACAATCGGCCCGCCGACGCTGCCGCCGAACTGGTTGCGGCGATACGCAGGCTTGGTCGCTTCGAAGACGCCCTGCGCGTTGAGCGATTTGTCGCGAAAATATTCAAACGCATCGCCGCGGACGCGGTTGCCGCCCGACTTCGTCACCACCTGGACGACGCCGCCCGTCGCAAGGCCGAATTCCGCCTTGGGGAGCGCGTTGGTGACTTTGAATTCCTCCACCGCATCTTCCGGCAGGTCCTGTCGCGGCTCGCCGTCCTC
The DNA here is from genome assembly GCA_003223775.1 of Acidobacteriota bacterium. GTDB lineage: Bacteria > Acidobacteriota > Vicinamibacteria > Vicinamibacterales > CAVVIG01 > QHWK01. The sequence continues at coordinate 4,851 of QHWK01000022.1, read as the reverse complement.
GACCCAGTTGTTGATCGTGCCGTCCACGACGTTGCCGGTGCCGTTGAAGGTCATCGAGCCGCCGACATTCACGGTGGAAAAAAACGATCGGGTCGCGTCGACCGTCGTGCCGGGCATGAGCAGCGCCAGCGACAAATACTGCCGCGAGTTGATCGGCAGCGTCTCGATCTGCTGCCGCGTGACGATGCCGGCCACTTCGGCCTTCGTGGCGTCGACGAGCGGCGCTTCGGCGCTGACCGTAACCGTTTCCGCCACCGCCTGAAGCTTCAGCGTGAAATCGTGCCTCAGCTCCAGCCCGATCGTGATCACGACATCGCGTAGTTCCTGCGGCGCGAAACCGGACACATCGGTGCGGAGGACGTACCGTCCCGGCAGCAACGCCGGAAACACATACCGGCCGTCGGATTCGCTGACGACCGTCCGCGTGACGCCGCTGTCGGCATTTCGCAGCGACAGCGCGACTCCGGGAAGCACCAGGCGCTGTTCGTCGCGGACGACTCCTTCGATCTGGCCGGTTCCTTGCGCGAGGACCGGACGAAGGAAGACCCCACCGAGGGTGAAACAGCAAAGCCACGCGCCGACCAGGGGTGTCGTCCAGGCTCGAGCCATCGTTCGCCTCCACCGCGCGACCCCAGCGCGCATCGCACAGACATCGAATGTTGTCGAGCACGGTATAACACCGTGGATCTCGCGCGTCAACGAACTCACCGCACACAAGCGATCGCGGTTGTGAAGCGACAGGAAAAATGTGTTCGCGATCGGACAATCAGTCCGATAAGCATCGCCGCGGATCGTGATGTCGCGTGAAATGAGGTGTGACATGAACCGCGTCCCTGCACGGTTCGCCATCACGTTGACAGGTGGGCACCGCCGAGTTCGGCGGCACGCGATCGACGAGCCGATGATGCCGGATCGCCAGGCGCACTACCACACGGGCGGCGCGCGGCTCGAGGCGCGCGCTCGGCGGTCACGTCCGCATGCAGCCGTGGCTCTACTCGTCGTCTCGACGTTTGCGTCGACGCAGTCGCCGCCTGCGAGCATTCCCGCGATCACCGCGCCGGCCGGATCCGCCGCGATCGAGCAGACCAGTTCCGGCGCACGGGCCCCGGCGACTCTGGTCACGAGCTTCGACGGTCTCGGCGGCGGCTTCGTCGGGCCGCAAGGCACGGCGATGCTGCGTAACCCGTCGGACAACAGCCTCGCGGTCGGGCCGAATCACATCGTGCAGACGGTGAACTCGCGCATGGCGATCTTCACCAAGCGGGGCAAACAGTTCGAGGCGACCGGAAAGGTTCTGTACGGCCCGGTCCCGACCAACAACGTGTTCAGGGGTTTCGGCCCTCAATGCGAGACGCGAAACAACGGCGACGCGGTCGTGCGCTACGACCAGATTGCCGATCGGTGGCTCATCGTCATGCCGATCTTCGGCCGTGGTCCGATTCGGCCGGATCAGCCGGCAGGATGGACAGGTGGCGAGCGCGCGTATCTCAGCCTGCCCGGACGGCCAGGACAACCTGGTCCCGCGGTTCCGTTGTTCCAGCCTCAGGCCATACCTGACGTGCCGGCGCCGACGGGCCGCGGCGGACCGCGCGGCGACAACGCGCCACAAGGGGCGTATTCGATGTGTTATGCCGTGAGCACCGGTCCGGATCCACTCGGCAGCTATTACCGCTATGAATTCCTGCGTCCGTTGTTTCCGGACTACCCGCGACCGTCAATCTGGCCCGACGGGTACTACGTCGCGACGAGCACCAGCGACAACAGGATTTCCGACACCATTGCCACCCAGAAGCACGCCTGCGTCGTCGATCGCACGAGGATGCTGAAAGGCGAACCGGCGGCCGAACAGTGCCTCGTCATCGAGAACGTCAACTTCCTGAACAACGCCGACATCGACGGGACATCTCTTCCGCCGGCGGGCGCGCCGAACGTCATGATGGCGGCCGGCGGAACGCAGCTGGATCGGATTTTCGAAGCCGAATCCATCGACGCATGGCAGTTCCACGTCGACTGGAAGAATCCGGCCAATACCAGGGCCGCCGGGCCGGAGAAAATCAGCGTCGCGCCGTATCACTACCTGTGCGACGGCCAGTTGTCCAACTGCGTTCCGCAACCGGGAGTCGATCGGCGGCTCGACTCGCAAGGCGACAAGATCATGTCGCGGCTCGTGTATCGCCGAATCGGCGATCAGGAGTCGCTCGTCGCCGTGCACTCCGTCAACACGGCCGCGGGCGCGGGCGGCGTCCGATGGTACGAGTTCCGGATCGACAAACAGCGCTCCGTCAGCCGGTACCAGCAGGGCACGTACGCGCCCGACCGGTACTTCCGCTGGATGGCGAGCCCGGCGATCGATCGCGCCGGGAACATCGCGATCGGCTACTCGTTCGGCGGAACACCGAACTTTCCCGGCCAGCGCCTTGCGGGACGGCTCGCGAACGATCCGCCAGGCCTTCTCACGCTGCGCGAGGCGATCCTCGTCGAGGGAGAGGCGTCGCAGAACGCGCTGCGATGGGAGGACTACACGCAGACCGCGATGGATCCGAGCGACGACTGCACGATCTGGTATGTCGGCGACTATCTCGCAAAGGGCTCCGAAACGTACTCAACGAAGATCGGCGCCTTCGGACTGCCCGGCTGCGGCAGGTAACGAGGACAAGAGAAGGTATGCCTAAGATTCCTCGGCGGGATTTCCTGAAGGCGGCTCCGGTCGCGGCTGGCGCGATCGCCGCGGCCAGGGCGACGATACGTGCCGACGCCGGCGGACAAGCCAACGCTTCCATCCAAGGTCGGGTGCCGCGGATTTCCGATGCGGCGTATTCACCAATCGCCGACTATCCGATTCGTCCGAAGCCGTACTTCGAGGTCACGATCCGCGACCGTTTCTGGAAGCGCCGAATCGACACCAACGCGGAGGTCACGATTCCTTTCGAAGTCCAGAAGCTGACCGAGACGCCACGAGGGCTGAACGGCAACGTGCTCGAAGCGGCCATCCTGTCGCTGAAGACGCACCCGAATCCCCAGCTCCAGTCGATTGTCGATGCGCGTCTCGCGCAATTGAACCAGGAGACATGGAAAGGGAACAGCGGCTTCGAGGTCGCGGCAACCTACTACAGCACGACACGGAAGACGGACCTTCTCTCAAAGGCGACGGCAGCCGCAGAACGGCTGTACGGCGAGTTCGTCGCACACGACCCGCCATTTTCCGGAGGCGAGCGCGACGCGATCAACTGCGTGCAGCTGTATCGCGCTACACACGACAAGAAGCACCTCGATCTGGCGAAGCACTACCTCGATATCCGCGGGCTGGACAACTCCGTGAACCGGAGCCGGCACAATCAATCGTACAAACCGGTGCTGCAGCAGAGCGAAGCCGTCGGTCACGCCGTGAACGGCACGTCGCTGATGGTGTCGCTCGTTGACGTGGGCGTACTGACGGGGCTTTCGGCCTACGTCGACGCGGCACGCCGGATGTGGACCGATATCGTCGAGCGGAAGATGTACATCACCGGCGGCGTCGGCTCGACCGGCAACGAAGGATTTGGCGAGCCGTATTCGCTGCCGAATATTTCCGCCTACGCGGAGACGTGCGCCGTGCTGATGTTCGTCACATTGAACCATCGCCTGTTCATGGCGACCGGCGACGCGAAGTACATCGATGTGCTGGAACGCGGCATCTACAACAACGGCGTCGCCGGCGTCTCGACGACGGGGAATCGCTTCTTCTATGTGAATCGCCTCGCGAGCGCCGGCGACGGGCGCGACGTGCGGTGGGCGCGCGCCTCGCTCGAGTGCTGTCCGCCAAATCTCGTTCGGTTTCTCGCGTCGATGCCGGGCTTCATCTATGCGCAGGATCCGAACGATGCCGTGTACGTGAACCTCTACGTGTCGAGCGCGACATCTTTTCAGTTTGGCGGACAGCGGCTCGCACTCTCGATCGAGAGCGACATGCCGTGGGGCGGCACGTCGCGGCTGTCCGTGTCGGCGGCCGAACCCGTCAGGGGCACGATCAAGCTGCGCATTCCGGGCTGGGCGCGGAATCGTCCGGTGCCCGGCTCGTTGTACGCGTACGTCGAGCGGAGCGACAGAGCCGTCGCGATCGAGGTCAACGGCAGGAACGTCGGTGCCGTCCCGGACGACATGGGATACGTGTCGCTCGACCGCGAGTGGAGGGACGGAGACGTGGTTCGCGTCGACCTGCCCATCGAGACCAGGAGAGTGGTTGCCGATCGACGAGTGACACAGGATCGACGCAGAGCGGCGGTCGAACGAGGCGCAATCGTGTACTGCCTGGAATGGCCGGACGTCGAGGGCGGACGCGCCCTGGATCTCCGGATCGATCCCGCGCTTCCGCTGAAGCCCGCAGTCGACGCGAAGCTCGACGGCGGCGTGACCGTGGTTCGTGCGGAAGCAACGAGCCTGACCAATCCCTCGGCGGCCGCGAAGCCGGTGTCGCTCGTCCCGTATTACCTGTGGGCGAATCGCGGCGTGGGCGAGATGACCCTCTGGGTCTCAACGGCCGGATACGAGATCGGCGACGTCGGCCCAGCCGGCGGTTTCATCTTCTACGAAAACCCGAACGCCGCCTCGGACGGCTGGCGCTATCTCGAAGCGGCGCCCTTCGACCAGAGCGCCGGCGCCAGATGGGGATGTTTCCGGCGAGCGATTCCAGGCGCGCGAGGGACGGCAGTCGGGACCGGCAGACAGAACACGACGGACATCCTGCGCGCGTGCACCGAACGCGGCGTGGCCGCCGACGTGTGCGCAAACCTCGAGGTGAACGGTGTGCGCGGCTGGTTCCTGCCGTCGAGAGACGAGACGGCGTTGATGTATCGCAACCTGAAGGCCGCAGGC
>QHWK01000021.1 GCA_003223775.1 Acidobacteriota bacterium | reverse complement strand
GAACTCCGCGATCTGCAGGAAGTTCGCGATCGCGGCGTTGGTCTCGAGCGCGCGCGGAATCGATCCGACGAGGAACCGCCGCGAGTCGTCCAGCTCTTTCTGCGTGATCCCGTCGGCGACGATCGCGGCGACCTCGCGGTCGATCGACGCCACCGCGCGATCGACGTTCGCCGGGCTGACACCCGCGCGGATCGCGAGCGGCCCGTCGACAACGTTCGCGTCGAGCGCGCTCGAAGCGTAGTACGCCATCCCCTGACGCTCGCGGATGCTGTCGCCGAGCCGGCCGCCGATCGAGTACTGGCCGAACACGTTGTTCATCAGCCAGCACGCGTAGTAATCGGGATCGCGGCGGCGCGCGGCGACGAAGCCGTACGCGATGTCCGCCTGCGACTTGTTCATCATCGGCAGGACGAGGCGGCGCCGCGCCGAGGCGCGCACCGGCAATGGCAGCGCGAGCGGCGGCGGCGGCGGCTTGCGCCAGCCGCCGAACACGCGCGCGACGAGGTCGCGCGTGCGCTCCGGCTCGACGTCGCCGACGACGACCGCCGTGAGCTCGCTCGGCGCGAAGCGCTCCGCGTGCTGCCGCAGCAGTTCCTCTCGCGCCAGGCTCTCGACGAGCTCGATCGAGCCTTTCGTCCGCCGTCCGTACGGGTGCTCATCGGGATAGAGCAGCGCCATCAGCGCTTCGTTCGCGCGGACCGCGGGGTTGTCCCCGTCCTGGCGAATCGCGGTGACGACTTCGCCCTTCCGCGTCGCGATCTCGGCGTCGGGCAGCGACGGCGCCGCGAGGATGTCGGCGACGAGCGCCAGCACCGGCTCGAAGTCGTCGGCGAGGCACGTGCAGACGAGCGAGAAGAGATGACGGGTGACCGCGATCGTGAGCGTGATGCCGCGGCTGTCGAGCTCCTCGGCGATGTCGGCGGCCGACCGCGCCGCCGTGCCGCGGTCGATGACGCGAGAGAGCAGCCACGTCAGCCCGGCCCGGCCGGGCGGATCGAACGCGGAGCCGGCGCGTACGGCCAGGTTCATGGCCACGGCCGGCGTCGTGGACGTCCGCTTCGCGAGCAGGACGACGCCGTTGTCGAGGACCGTGCGCGACGGCTCGAGGCCCCGGCGTGCCGGAGCGCTCTGCACGACCGCGTCTGACATCCGACCGCTCGATGACATCCCCAACTCTCCTGCCGCCGGCTACGCGGCCGGAAGGGGGTCGAACCAGCCGATCGTCCGGTTCGACTGCGCGAAGACGCGGCGCGCGGCGCCGGCGACGGCGTCCGCGCTCACCGCGGCGATGCGCGCCGGCGCGTCGACGAACAGGTCGACGCTGCCGATCGTCTCGAAGTAGCCGAGCTGATGCGCGATGTTCGTCACGCTGTCGGTGTCGAACACCATCCGCGCGCGCAGCTGCGCCTTCGCCTTCTTCAGCTCGGCCTCGGTGATGCCGTCGTGGGACGCGCGATCCAGCTCCTCAACGAGCGCCGCTTCGACGGCGGCGAGCGGCGTCCGCTCGGTGGCGGTCGCGGAGATCGTGTAGAGGAACGGATCTTCGGTCGGCAAGAGCGATCCGTAGACGGCCGACGCGAGCCCGCGCTCGACGAGCGCGCGGTACAGCCGCGCGCTGCGCTGCGGCGGCGGCACGCGGAAGCTGGACCAGAGGTTCAACCCCTTCGCGCCGGTGAGCACGGCGTCGAGGATCAGCAGCGGATAGAAATCGACATCGGTCGCCGACGGCGCGTGATAGCCGACCTTGAGGTACGCCGTCGTGCCTTCCTTGCGGATGGCGAGGCGCCGTTCGCCGGTCTGCTCCGGCTCCGGCGTCCGCGCGCGCGCCGGCGCCGTGCCGGGCGTGATGGCGCCGAAATGCCGCTCGACGCGCGCGAGCGCAGCGTCGGTGTCCACGTCGCCGACGATGACCAGCGTCGCGTTGTTCGGCACGTAATAGCGGCGGTAGTAGCCGTACAGGTCGTCGCGCGTCATCGTCTTCAGATCGGAGAGCCAGCCGATCGTCGGGTGGCGGTAGGTGTGCGCCTTGAACGCCGTCGCGGTCAGCTCCTGGTCGAGCAGCTGATCGGGATCGTTCTCGCCGCCCTGCAGCTCCGAGATGATCACGGTGCGCTCCGACTCGACGTCGTCGGGGTGATAGAGGCAGCGCGCCATACGCTCGGACTCGATGAACAGCATGCGATCGAGCGCGTCGCGCGTCGCCGTCTCGAGGTACGTCGTCTGATCGATCCACGTGTAGCCGTTCCAGCTGCCGCCGTACTCCTCGATGATGCCCTTCACCTGATCGCGCGGGATGTTCTCGGTGCCCTTGAAGTTCATGTGCTCGCACCAGTGCGACACGCCGGTCAGGCCCGGGCGCTCGTCCTTCGATCCGACGCGATACCAGCACCAGACCGACGCGAGCGGCGCGGTGTGTTCCTCCTGGATGAGCACGGTGAGGCCGTTGTCGAGGGTCGTCCGACGCATCCAAACATTATAGAATCGGTGGATACCCATGCCTGAGTGGAAAGACACGGTCAACCTGCCGCGCACCGACTTCCCGATGAAGGCGAACCTGCCCACGAGCGAGCCCGAGACGCTCGCGCGCTGGAAGGCCATCGACCTCTACGGGAAGATTCGCGCGCGACGCGCAGGTGCGCCGAAGTTCGTCCTCCACGACGGACCGCCGTACGCGAACGGCAATATCCACATGGGGACCGCGCTCAACAAGATCCTCAAGGAGATCGTCGTCAAGTCGCGATCGATGGCCGGCTTCGACGCGCCGTACGTCGTCGGCTACGACTGCCACGGCCTGCCGATCGAGCTGAGAGTCGACCGCGAGCTCGGGCCGAAGAAGCGCGAGATGTCGGCCGCGGAGTTCTGCCGCGCGTGCCGATCGTACGCCGAGCGCTTCGTCGGCGTCATGAGCGAGCAGTTCCAGCGCCTCGGGATCCTCGCGACGTGGGACGCGCCGTATCTGACGATGAACTTCAAGTACCAGGCGGCGATCGCGCGCGCGCTGGGCAAGTTCGTCGAGCAGCGGCTCGTCTACAAGGGCAAGAAGCCGGTGCACTGGTGCATCCACTGCCGCACCGCGCTCGCCGAGGCCGAAGTCGAGTACGAGAACCACACGTCGCCGTCGATCTACGTCGAGTTCCCGCTCGCGCCGGAGAGCGCGTCGGAGCTCGGGCGGCGCGTGCCGGCGCTCGCCGGCCGGAGCGTCTCGGTCCTCATCTGGACGACGACGCCGTGGACGATTCCGTCGAATCTGGCGATCGCGTTTCATCCGGAGTTCGACTACGCGGCGTACGACGTCGACGGCCGCGCGGTGATCGTCGCCGAAGCGCTCGCGTCGAACGTCGCGGCCGCGACGGGCAAGACGTTTGGCCAGGCCGTCGCCCGCATGAAGGGCGAGGAGCTGGAGCACATCCGCTTTCAGCATCCGCTCTACGCGCGGACCTCGCTCGGCGTGCTCGGCAGCTACGTGACGCTCGACGCCGGCACCGGCGCCGTGCACACCGCACCGGGCCACGGCACCGACGACTTCCAGACCGGCATGAAGTACGGCCTGGAGATCTACGCGCCGATCGGGCCGGCGGGGCATTTCTTCGACAACGTCGAGCTGTTTGGCGGCCAGCGCGTCTTCGACGCGAACCCGAACGTCGTCGACGCGCTGAAGGCGCGCGGGCGGCTGTGGCACCGCGAGTCGTTCTCGCACCAGTACCCGCACTGCTGGCGCTGCCACAACCCGGTGATCTTCCTGGCGACGTCGCAGTGGTTCATCGACCTCGATACGGTGAAGCTGCCGAGCGGCAAGACGCTGCGTCAGGCGGCGCTCGACGCGATCGATCGCGACGTCAAGTGGGTGCCGGCGTGGGGGCACGACCGCATGTACAACATGGTCGCGCACCGCCCCGACTGGTGCATCTCGCGGCAGCGCGTGTGGGGCGTGCCGATCCCGGCGGTCGACTGCACGGCGTGCGGCGAAGCGATCATCACGCCAGCGCTCGTGAACAAGGCCGCGAGCGTGTTCGAGCGCTACGGCGCCGACTCGTGGTACGAGCGGCCGACGGAGGACTTCCTGCCCGACGGGCTCGCGTGCCCGAAGTGCGGCGGCACGCAGTTCGAGCGCGAGATGAACATCCTCGACGTCTGGTTCGACTCCGGATCGAGCCACGAGGCGGTGCTCTCGCAGTGGCCCGAGCTGACGTGGCCGGCCGACATCTATCTCGAGGGCAGCGATCAGCATCGCGGCTGGTTCCAGAGCTCGCTGATGGTCGGCCTCGGCACGCGCGGCCGGCCGCCGTTCCGGCAGATCGTGACCAACGGGTTCCTGATCGACGTCGAAGGCAAGAAGATGTCGAAGTCGCTCGGCAACTCGCTCGAGCCGCAGGACGTCATCCGCACGAGCGGCGCCGACATCATCCGCCTGTGGGTGGCGAGCAGCGACTACACGGAAGAAATCCGGTTGAGCAACGAGATCCTCGCGCGCGTCGTCGAGGCGTATCGCAAGATCCGCAACACGATGCGGTATCTCATCGCCAACCTGTACGACTTCGATCCGACGGTCGATCGCGTCGCGACCGCGCGCCTCGAGGAGGTGGATCGCTACATCCTCGCGCGGTACGCCGATGTCGCCCGGCGCATCCTCCACGCGTACGAGGAGTACGACTACAGCAAGATCTCGCAGGCGCTGAACGCGTTCGCCACCGTCGATTTGAGCGCGTTCTACAACGACGTGTCGAAGGATCGGCTCTACACCTTCGCCGCGCGATCGCCCGAACGCCGCTCGGCGCAGACGGCGATGTTCATCATGGCCGACGGCCTCACGCGGCTGATGGCGCCGATTCTGTCGTTCACCGCCGAGGAGCTGTGGCGGTATCTGCCGGCGGCTCGCGAGGAGTCGGTGCACATGGCCGTCTTCCCGTCGGCGGCCGAGCTCGACGCCCTCGCCAACGCCGATCTCGTCGCGCGCTGGCAGCGTCTTACCGATCTGCGCGTGCAGGTGCTCGCCGAGATCGAGCCGCTGCGGAAGGACAAGCGAATCGGCAGCTCGCTGCAGGCGAAGGTCGTCGTATCGGCGACCACGGCGGAGCTTGCGCAGCTCGAGCCGTACGCGAAGCAGCTCCCGATGATCTTCATCGTCTCCGACGTGGAGCTGCGGCCGGCGCCCGACGACGTGGAAGCGCACACCGAGGCGCGGCCGCGCGTCGTCATCGAGCGGGCCGGCGGCGTCAAGTGCGAGCGCTGCTGGCGCTACGTGCCGGAGGTGTCGGCCGATCCGGCGTGGGCCGGCCTGTGCGACCGCTGCCAGTACGCCCTTGCCGAGACGGTGAATGGATAACACGCTCGACGAGGTGGTGGACGCGGGCGACCGCGAGGCGGCGGAGAAGCCGCCGCGGTGGCTCGAGGTCTGGCTGCCGATGGTGATCGTCGCGGCCGACCAGGGGACCAAGGCGCTGATCCGCGCGACGCTGCCGCTGCACTCCAGCCGGACGATCGTCCCAGGGCTCGTCGACTTCACCCACGTCCTGAACAGCGGCGCCGCGTTCGGATTCCTCAACGGGGTCGATTTCCCGTTCAAGACGGTCGTGATCGCGGTGATCGCGACGGCGGCGCTCATCGGCGTCGGGATGTACGCGGCGAGCCTCGCGCACCATCAGCTGATCGCGCGGCTCGGGCTGGCGCTCATCATCGGCGGCGCCGCCGGGAACCTGATCGATCGCGTCGTCGCCGGATCGGTGGTCGATTTCGTCGACGTGTACTGGGGCCTGCACCATTTCTGGGCGTTCAACGTCGCCGATTCGGCGATCTCCATCGGTGTCGCTATCATGATTCTCGACATGCTCGGGGTCGATCGCCGCGGCGCGGAGCTCTGATGTATCCACGACTTTTCGAGCTCGGCCCGATCACCGTCTACACCTACGGCGTCCTGCTCGCGGCGGCGTATCTGCTCGGGCTGCAGCTGGCGCGCGTGCGCGCGCAGGCGCGCGGGCTCGACGGCAACCGCGTGCTCGACCTCGGCATCTACATCATCATCGCGGCGCTCGTCGGCGCGAAGCTGCTGCTGCTCGTCACCGACTTCGACGCGTTCCGCTCGAACCCGCGCGAGCTGCTGACGCTCGCCCGATCGGGCGGCGTGTTCTACGGCGGCCTGATCCTCGCCGTCGTCGTCGCGCTGTTCTACATCCGGAAGATCGGCCTGCCGCTGTGGACGACGTGCGACGTCTTCGCGCCGGGCATCGCCGTGGGGCATGTCGTCGGACGCTTCGGGTGCCTCTTCGCCGGCTGCTGCTACGGCAAGCCGACGACGGTGCCGTGGGCGATCACGTTCCGGGATCCGTTCGCGCAGGCCAACGTCGGAACGCCGCTCAATCAGCCGCTGCATCCGACGCAGCTCTACGAGGCGGGCGCGGAGCTCATCATCCTGATCATCCTGCTGACCACCGAGCGCAAGGGACGGCCGTATCCGGGGCGGACCTTCTGGCTCTACATGCTGCTCTACGCGGTGTCGCGCTTCATCATCGAGTTCTACCGCGGCGACGAGCGCGGCAGCGTGGGCAGCTTCTCGACGTCGCAGTTCATCTCTGTGTTGTTGGCGCCATTGGCCATCGGCATGCTCCTGTACCTCGCCCGGCAAAGCGCGCCCGAACCCAAGAGAGCGCGGCGCGCAGCATAACCGTTACCGAACTGCGTCAAGGACACCGGCTTATGTCAAGGACACAGAGGTGTACAGAGGGCACGGAGGGTAACGCAGAGGAGAACCGAGAATGCTGACGGCCCTGAACCCTCTGTGTCCCCCTCTGTGTTCCCCCCTCTGTGACCTCTGATACCCCTTTGTGTCCTTGACAGCGACACCGTTCACGATCACGGTTACCGAGGACGGCAACGGTTCGCGGCTCGACGTCTTCCTGACATCGGTGCTCTCCGGCCAGTCCCGATCGCAGATCCAGCGGCTGATCAAGGAAGGCAGCGTTCGCGTCGGCGGACGCCAGGCGAAGGCGAATCAGCCGGTGAAGACGGGGCAGGAAATCGCCGTCGATATCCCGCCGCCGATCGATCCCGCGCCGCGCCCCGAGGCGCTTCCGCTTCACATCGTCTACCAGGATCGCGATCTGATCGTCGTCGACAAGCCGGCGGGGATGGTCGTGCACCCCGCGGCGGGGCACGAGAGCGGGACGCTCGTCAACGCGCTGCTGCACCACGTCGCCGATCTGAGCGGCATCGGCGGCGAGAAGCGGCCCGGCATCGTGCACCGGCTGGACCGCGGCACGTCGGGGCTGATGGTGATCGCGAAGCACGACGGGGCGCACGAGGCGCTGTCGCGCCAATTTCAGGACCGCGAGGTGGAGAAGGAATACGTCGCGCTCGTCTGGGGCGAGGTGATGGCCGGCCGCCGCATCGACCTGCCCGTTGGCCGCGACGCCGTCGAGCGCAAGAAGATGTCGTCGGCGCCCGCGCGCGTGCGCCGCAGCCGCGAGGCGGTGACGCGCATCGTCCGCGCCGAGCACTTCGGCCGGGTGCTCACGCTCGCGAGCGTCGCGATCCACACCGGCCGCACGCATCAGATCCGCGTGCACCTGAGCGCCATCGGCCATCCCATCGTCGGCGATCCGCTCTACGGCGGCGTGCATCGCCGCGTGCCCGGCGACGTCCGCGCGGTGACGCACCTCGAGCGGCCGTTCCTCCACGCCGCGCGCCTGGCCTTCTCACATCCGGACGACGGGCGGCGCCTGACGTTCACGAGCGAGCTGCCCGACGATCTCCAGCGCGTGCTCGACGAGGTGCGCGAGGCGTTCAACCCCATGCTGCACGAGTAATCATGCGAACCGTTTTCACGAGCCGGGTGTTTTCGGTCGAGACGGGGAAGAAGCGTTTCCCGAACGGACGCGAGCACGAGGTCGCGATCGTGCGGCACCCGCCGGCGGTCGTCGCGATCCCGATCGAGGACGATGGCCGCGTCGTGCTGATCCGGCAGTTCAGGGCGGCGATCGATCGCGAGCTGTGGGAGGTGCCGGCGGGGAGCGTCGATCGCAGCGAGTCGGCGGAGGCGGCGGCGAAGCGCGAGTGCGAAGAGGAGATCGCGCGCGTGCCGCAGCGCGTCGAGCGCCTCGGCGCGCTCTTCCCGACGCCGGGCTACTGCGACGAGGAGATGATCTTCTTCAAGGCGACCGCGCTGCGGGCGCCGGCGGCCGATTCACCGCACAAGCCGGACGAGGACGAGGACATCACGACGAAGTCGGTGACGCTCGCCGACGCGCGCGCGATGGTCG
>QHWK01000020.1 GCA_003223775.1 Acidobacteriota bacterium | reverse complement strand
CGATGTAGTCGGTGCCGTCGTACGCCAGGGTGATCTTGAAAGTGGTCATCGCGCGTTCCGGTAGCACGTTCCGCGCGCAATTGTGAAACGCACTCTCTTGACTACGTGGCGACGGGCCGCGAGCCGGGCTTCACCACCGGCATCCCCTGCGCGCACAGCGGACACGTGTCCGGCTCGTAGGTCGGCAGATCGATCTGCACGAGCGACACGTACGGCACGCCGAGCTCGACGTCGCGGCCGCGGTTGACGATCGAGGCGGCGCCCACCACCCGGCCGCCGGCGGCGCGCGCCACCTGTATCGTCTCGCGCGTGGAGCCGCCGGTCGTGAGCACGTCCTCGACGACGAGAACGCGATCGGTCTCGCCGATGATGAAGCCGCGCCGCAGCGTGAGCCCGCCGTCCTGCCGCTCGGCGAAGATCGCGCGCACGCCGAGCGCGCGCGCCACCTCGTGGCCGATCACGATCCCGCCGAGCGCCGGCGAGAGGACGACGGTCGGCCGCATCTCGCGCGCGAGATCCGCCACCGCGCGGCCGAGCGCCTCCGCGTGCTGCGGATGCTGCAGCACGAGCGCGCACTGCAGATAGCCGGGGCTGTGCAGACCCGAGGTGAGCCGGAAATGGCCGTCCAGGAGCGCGCCGGATCGGCGGTAGAGATCGAGGAGCGCGTCGCGCTTCATGTGCACGTCCTCAGGAGCTGTGGCGCGCCGCGGCCGGCTTCGCCGACGCGGCGGTGAGATTGTCGTCGAACAGCTTCAGGATCCGTTTGTACTCGTCGGCCCAGCTCGTGTCCTCCTCGAAGCCGTGGTTCTCCACCGGATACGGCGCGACCGACCAGTTCTCCTTCCGCAGCTCGATCAGCCGCTGCACGAGGCGGACGCTGTCCTGGAAGAGCACGTTCGTGTCGACCATCCCGTGGCAGATGAGCAGCGCGCCTTTGAGCCCCTCGGCGAAGTAGATCGGCGAGCTCTTGCGGTACGCCTCGGCGTCCGCCTGCGGCTCGTTGAGGATGTTCGCCGTGTAGCCGTGGTTGTAGTGCGACCAGTCGGTGACGGGCCGCAGCGCCGCGCCCGCCGCGAACGTGTCGGGCGAGGTGAACATCGCCATCAGCGTGATGAAGCCGCCGTAGCTGCCGCCGTACACGCCGATGTGCTTCGCGTTCACCTTCTGCGCCGCCACGAGGAACTTCGCGCCGTCGACGACGTCGTCGAGATCCTTGCCGCCCATGTGGCGGTAGATCGCCGTGCGCCAGTCGCGCCCGTAGCCGGAGCTCGCGCGGTAATCCGGATCGAGCACGACGTAGCCGCGGGACGCGAGGAGGTTGTGGAACATGTACTCGCGGTAATAACTCGGCCAGTACTTGTGTGCGTTCTGCGCGTACCCCGCGCCGTGCACGAAGACGACCGCCGGCGACGCCGGATCGCGCTTCGCGCCCATCATCTCCGGCGTGAAGAGCCGCGCGTACACGTCGACGCCGTCGCGCGTCCTGTAGGTGACGAGCTGCGGCTCCACCCACTTGAACGATCGCCACTCCTCGGTCGGCGTCGTCGTGATCTGCTTCGCGTCGGCGCCGGCGCGATTCGGCATCAGGTAGATCTCGTGCGGCCTCGTGCTCGCGGAATAGACGATGCCGAACGTGGCGTCGTCGGGCGACGCTTCGCCCGCGCTCGCGCCGACCATCGACGTCAGCTTCGTCCGAACGCCGCCGTCGATCGCCATCGCGTAGAGGTGCCGCTCGCCGGGATGCTCCTCGGTGCTCGTGATGTAGAACTTCTTCTGGTCCGCGGAGAGCGCCACCGATTCGATCTCCCACTTTCCCTGCGTCAGCTGCTTCGCCGATGGACGATCCGCGGCGGCGTCGATCGTGTAGAGGTGCATCCAGCCGTCGCGCTCGGAGAGGAACCAGAGGCGCTTCTGATCCGGCATCCAGCCGAACGACGGATCGTTCGGGCCCGGCCCGCCGAGCTCGCGCACCCACGCATCGTCGTGCAGCGCGTCGAGCACGCGCGTCTTGCCCGACTCCGGATCGACGACGATCAGCCAGCGATCCTTGTTGTTCTCCGCGCGCACGTGCGCGACCGCGATCGCGCCGTCGTCGGAGATCTGCGGCATCACCCACCGCGCGTCCTTCCTGGGCCCTTCCGGCGTGACCGTCTTGCCCGTCTCGAGGTTCAGCACGGCGAGCGTGCGTTTGTCCTGCGCGTCGCCGACGAAGGTGCGCGCGGGAATGTCCTCGGTGTAGCTCGATTCGGTGACGTAGTTCGGGACGTTCGGCCGCTTCGCGCCGTCGGTGCGCTCAGTGAGGATGACGAAGACGTGCGTGTCGTCGGGCGAGAGCTGCAAGTCGGTCGCCGACTGCCGCTCGGCGAGGTCGAGCTTTGGCAAGGCGCGCGCCTTTTCTTTCGCTTCGTTCTTTTTCTTCTTCTCGGCCTCGACGCGCGTGTGCTCGATCAGCTTCTGCTCCTCCTCCTTGACGAACTTCTGGCTCTCGGTCTCCTTCGGATCGCGCTTCTTCGGCTGGACGTCGGTGAGCTGCGTGATCGCGCCGCTGTCGAGCGCCACGAGAAAGAGGTTGTTCTCCCGCGTGAAGGTGACGGCCGCCTCGTGCCGCGCCCAGCGCGGGTTCGCTTCGCTGCCGGTCGTGCGCGTGATCTGCCGCCGCGCGCCCGACACGGAATCGACGAGCACGATGTCGCCTTGATCGACGAACAGCACGCGGCGGTGCGCCTTGTCCCAGATGCCGTTGGCCGGCGGCGCGCTGCGGCGCTCGTCGTCACTGAGCTTGCGCAGTTGACTGCCGTCGCGGTTGACGACCCACGTCGACGCCTCGTCCTCGCCGGGGCGGCGCCACTCGAAGTAGAGCTTCGAGGAATCGCCCGACCAGCGCAGGCCGGTCGGCGGATAGCCGACGAGTTTCGGCCCGCGCATGATGCTGTCGACGGTGAGCGAAAAGGGGTCGTACCCCTTTTTCGCCGGCGCGCCGGCCGGGTGCGCCGTTCCGGCGGCGACAACGAGCAGGACGAGGAGCGAGCGCAGGCGTGGGGAAAAAGTCATGAAAAAGTATACAATTCCTGAACCAAACGCCCCTGCCCGCCGTCTACTGTTCAGAACAGCGCCTGGATCTACCTCTTTTCCGATGGAGCGATCAGCAATGCGTCTGCACCAGTCGATTCGTCGTGCCCGGATTTTCACGGCCGCGGCCGCAATCGTGTTCACCTCGGTGTCCGCTTTCGCGCAGAACGGACACGCCTCGATCTCCACCGCGCTTCAGGCGGCAGCGCAGGGCGCTCTGCAGCAGCAGCCCTCGTCCGAGTCGGTCCGCCGGCTTTCGATGGACGAGGCGGTGAAGCTCGCGCTCGAGCAGAACCTCGGCATCCGCATCCAGCGGATCGACCCGCAGATTTCCGACGTCGGCGTCATGCAGGCGCGGTCGTTCTGGGCGCCGAACCTGACGTCGAGCTTCAGCCGCAACGCGCAGACCCAGCAGCCGACCAACGCCCTGGCCGGCGGCGCGACGAACATTCTGAACGCCAACGTGCAGACCAACCTCGGCATGAACCAGTTCCTGCCGTGGGGCGGCAGCTACTCGGCGACCTGGAACAGCTCGCGCGCCACGAGCACGAGCAACTTCGCCGGCTTCAGCCCGCAGCTCGGCTCGAATCTCAACTTCCAGTACTCGCAGCCGCTCCTGCGCAACTTCGAGATCGATCAGATCCGGCAGCAGGTGCAGACCAGCAAGAAGGCGCGCGACCTCTCCGACATTCAGCTCGTAGGGGTCGTGACGGGCACGCTGCGCTCGGTGAAGAACGCCTACTGGGATCTCGTCTACGCGATCAGCAACCTGAAGGCGCAGCAGCAGTCGCTCACGCTCTCGCAGCAGTCGCTCAAGGACAACCAGAAGCGCGTCGAGATCGGCACGATGGCGCCGATCGACATCGTGCAGGCGCAGGCCGAGGTCGCGAGCAACGAGCAGGGCGTCATCATCGCCGAGGCGCAGATCAAGCAGGCGCAGGACAACCTGCGCGCGCTCATCCTCGACCCCGGCACCGCGGACTTCTGGAACATCGCCTTCGAGCCGACCGACACGGCGTCGTTCTCCGAGCAGGCGATCGACATCGACGCGGCCGTCCGCAGCGCGCTCGACAAGCGGTCCGATCTGCGCTCCGCGAAGAACAGCCTGGAGCAGAGCGACATCAACATCAAGTACTACCGCAACCAGGTCCGGCCGGACGTGAACGCGAACGTGCAGTACATCACGACGGCCGCCGGCGGCGCGCAGCTCAGTCAGGTGGATCTCGCCGCGGCCGCAGCCGGCGCCGCCATCAACCGTTCGGTCATCGGCGAACGCAGCTTCGGCTCGGTGCTCGGCGACGTGCTGCAGAATCAGTATCCGAACTGGACCGTCGGCGTCAGCATCGGCTACCCGCTCGGCGCGAGCACCGCGCACGCGAACCTTGCGCGCGTGAAGCTGCAGTACGACGAAGCGCAGATTCAGCTCAAGAGCCTGCAGCTGCAGGTCGCGACGCAGGTCCGCGCCGTCGGCCGCAGCGTGCAGACCAACCAGAAGCGCGTGCAGTCGGCGCGCGCCTCGCGCGAGCTGCAGGAGAAGAAGCTCGAAGCGGAAGAGAAGAAGCTGGCCGCCGGCATGTCGACCACGTTCTTCGTGTTCCAGGCGCAGCGCGATCTGTCGAACGCGCGCGTCGCGGAGATCCAGGCGATCTCGGACTACAACAAGTCGCTCGTCGACTTCGAGGCGGTGCAGCAGGTGCCGTTGAACGGCCCCGGCGGCGGCATCGTGACGGCCGGCTCGGGCGCGATCCAGACCGGCAACTCCGCCATCATCCGGCAGTAGGCCAGGCAGGTCGGGCGGGCCAGGCGGGTCGGGCGGGTTCGGAGCGACCTGCCTGACCCGCTCGGCCTGCCCGGCCACTGCGCTACACTCCGGCCGAGTGCCGAAGCTCTCGGTCACCATCATCACCAAAAACGAAGCCGCCGACATCGAGGCGGCGCTCGCGTCGGTCGCGTGGGCCGACGAGATCGTCGTCGTCGATTCGCACAGCACCGACGACACCGCCGAAATCGCGCGGCGGCATACCGATCGCGTCGTCGTCCGCGACTGGCCGGGCTACGGCGCGCAGAAAAACTACGCGGCATCGATCGCGGCCTACGACTGGATCCTCTCGCTCGACGCCGACGAGCGGGCGACGCCGGAGCTCGCGACCGAGATTCGCGCGCGGCTGAACGGCGCGCCGCGCGAGGCCGCGTTCCGCATCCCACGCGTGACGTGGCATCTGGGACGCTGGATCCGGACGACCGACTGGTACCCCGACTACCAGCTGCGCCTGTACGATCGGCGCGCGGCGGAATGGACCGGCGCGTTGGTCCACGAAGCGGTCGGCGTCCGCGGCGCCGTCGGCCAGCTTCGCGCGGAGTTGCAGCACTACGCGTACCGCGACATCGCCGATCATCTCGAGACGATCGATCGCTACACGACGCTCGCGGCGCGCCAGATGCACGACGCCGGACGGCGTGCGGGCATCGGCGGCCTGATCGTCCACCCGCCGCTCGCGTTCCTGCGCAACTACGTCGCGAGAGGCGGCTGCCGCGACGGCGCGGCCGGCCTCATCATCTCGAGCATGAACGCGTACTACGTCTTCCTGAAATTCGCGAAGCTGTGGGAACTTCAGCGCCGCAAGTGACGGAACCACGAAGACACGAAGAGTCACGAAGATCACGAAGATCGGTTTCGGCCCAACGTGAGTGATGTTCTCGCTCCACATTGACACGGCGCGGACGTGGCGCGGAGGGCAGAACCAGGTGCTGCTCACGGTCAACGGGCTGCGCGCGATTGGCGAGCGGGCGGCGCTCGTCGCGCACCCCGACGGCGAGCTGCGCCGCCGCGCCGCCGAGGGGCTCGAGCTCATCCCGATCGCGCCGCGCACGGAGATGGATCTGTCGGCCGCGTGGCGGCTGTCGCGAACCGTGAAGCGGCTCGTTCCCGACGTGCTCCACGCGCACGATCCGCACGGCGTCGCGATGGCCGCGCTCGCGCTCTCGCTCGGCGCCGGCGCCTCGCGCAAGGGCGGCCGCGCGCCGGCGCTCGTCGCGGCGCGGCGCGTCGACTTCCACTTGAAAGCCAACTCCTTCTCCCGCTGGAAGCACCGCCAGGTCGACTGCTTCATCGCCGCGTCGGAGGCGATCCGCGACATGCTCGTCGCCGACGGCGTGCCGCCGGAGCGGACCGTCACGGTCCACGAAGGGATCGACGTCGATCGCGTCGCCGCCGAGCCGGCCGTCAACGTTCACGAAGCGTTCTTCCTGCCGCACGGCGCGCCGGTGGTCGGCAACGTCGCGGCCCTGGTGCCGCACAAGGGCCAGCGTTATCTCGTGGAGGCGGCGCACCTCGTCGTGCAGCGGATGCCGGACGTCCGTTTCGTGATCCTCGGCGAGGGCGAGCTGCGCGAGCATCTCGAGCGGCACGTCCGCGAGCGCGGCCTCGAGAAGCACGTGCTCCTCCCGGGCTTTCGCACCGACGTCGTCGGCTGCATCAAGGCGTTCGATCTGTTCGTGATGAGCTCGGTGACCGAAGGCCTCGGGACGTCGCTGCTCGACGCGATGGCGGCGTCGCGGCCGATCGTCGCGACGAAGGCGGGCGGTATCCCGGAAATCGTCGCCGACGGCGTGAACGGCCTGCTGGTTCCGCCGCGCGACGCGCGCGCGCTCGCCGACGCGATCGTGCGCGTGCTCGGCGATCCGGAGATGCGCCGCCTGGGGGACGCCGGCTTCGCGCGCGTGCGCGAGCGCTTCACCGTGGAACGGATGGTCGCCGCGACGGCCGCCGTGTACGCGCGCGTGGCGCGCCGCGGCCACGGCGCTGATCGCTGACCTGCTGACACCGCGACCTCCGCTGCGTTTCAAAAACGTGTAGGGCGAGGCTTTCAGCCTCGCCTCGGCGGCCCTGAAAGAGTCGCCCTACGTCGGCGTTTTAAAACGCGGGCGCGTCAGAACTTCGGCAGCCAGCGGAGCGCGTTGGTGACCGCGTGCGCAGTGCCGTCGCCGGACCACGCGAGCGCCGCGGCAAGCGCGAGCGTGATCACCGCCAGAATCACGCGCACCGCCGATCGGCCGATCGCCAGCTCGATCTCGTCGCGCAGGTGGCGGCGACGGAAGTACACCAGCGGATCGTTATTGCGAGTCATCCCCGGAACCCCCCGCTCGCACCCGCGGCCTCACGCCGCCGCGCTGCGAGCCTGGCGCGCGCCGCTTCGACGTCGGTCTCGCGGAAGCGCCAGATTTTTGGACCGTCCTTGTAGCCGCGCAGCCATCCCTTCTCCGCCCAGAGGCGCACCGTGCGATCCGACACACCGAGCCTGATCGCCACCGTGTGGACCGACAGCACGCGTTCGCCGTCCGCTGTGAACGAGTTCATGTGGCTTCCGACGGCGCCGATCGGCAGTCCTAGCGCAGGCCAGTCGCCAACGAGACGTCGCGGAAGTCTTGAAGAGAGCGTCAAAGCACGCGGAGCACTGAACGAAGCGGTTCTTGAAGCGGCGCTTCCGACGTTCGTCCGACGGCTTCGACGCGCCCGGCATCTGGCTGCCGGGTCTCAAACTGACAGGCGCGTCCACCGAGGCGGTGGACCCTCAGGCTCTTTCGATCGTAAGACCGCGCGCGGCTTTTCGCAATGGCGTTGCCGGAAATCTTCTTCGTCCCGCCGCCGCGCGCGCAACCGCACGCGAAGGCGGCCTAGCGCGGCGCCCGCGTCCGTCTGCGCGCGCGCGGCCGGCAGATGCCGCGCAGCGGACACTGCGCGTCGCCCTGCGCGCGGTGGAAGCCGCACGCGTTCATCATGCCGAGATGGCAGAGCGCGAAGTCGTACTTCACGGGATCGTCGGCGTCGAGCGCGCGCAGCGACGCCGTGATATCGCGCGCCATCGGC
>QHWK01000019.1 GCA_003223775.1 Acidobacteriota bacterium | reverse complement strand
CATCTACACCGTATCGGTCAGGCTGAACGTGGCGCAGATCGAAGCGAACGTTCAGGTATCGGCCGCGGCGGTCGCCGTCGAGACGACGTCCACGACGCTCACCAACGTCCTTTCCACGCGCACGGTGCAGGATCTGCCGCTGAACGGACGCGACTTCAGCCAGATGCTCGCGTTGACGCCCGGCTTCTCGGGTTACGAAGGCGGCGGCGCCGCGTCGATGAACGGATCGCGATCGAACCAGTTCAACTGGCAGATCGAGGGAACCGACAACAACGATCAGTGGTTCAACATCAAAGCGGTCAACCAGGGAGGCATCAACAGCATCCCCGGCGTGCTGCTGCCGCTCGACTCGGTCGAGGAGTACTCGGTGCAGACGCAGGCGTCCGCCGAGACGGGACGCAATCCCGGCGGCGCGGTCAACCTGATCATCAAGTCGGGGACGAACCAGCCTCGCGGCAGCGCGTACTACTACAACCGGAACGAAGCGCTCGCCGCGCTGTCGCCGTTCGCGCCGACCGACTCGCCCAAGAACAAACTGCGCAACGAGCACTACGGCTTCTCGCTCGGCGGGCCGATCGAGCGCGACAAGACGTTCTTCTTCACGACCTACGAGCATCAGAATTTCGTGATCGGCAACCAGGCGCTGGCCACGATGCCGTCGGCGGCGTATCAGGCGGCCGCGATGCAGCTGCTGCAGCAGTATTCGGTACCGGTGAACTCCGTGTCCCTGACGCTTCTGAACACGTTGTGGCCGGCCGATACGTTGACCGGAGCGGCTTCGTCGAACAACTACTTCAATCCGACGCCGCAGACCGGCTACAGCCACAATTTTCTGGTCAAGGTCGATCACAGCCTCAACAACGATCACCGGCTGTCGTTTCGGGCGTTCTTCGGCCGCGGGAGCCAGACGGCGCCGGTCGGCTCGCTGATCTCGGACTACTTCCAGGTCGGACCGATGCGCGTGCAGAACTACTCGGCGGTCCACAACGCGGTGCTCGGATCGTCGCTCACGAATCAGCTCCTCGTCGGCGTGAACTATTTCAACCAGACGTTCTCGGACGCGAACAGCAGCTTCGACCCGGTGCGCCTTGGCTTCAATACCGGCGTGAGCGGGGCCGATCTGGCCGGCGCGCCGTTTCTCTCGATCACCGGATTCGATCCCACCGGTGTCAGTCCGAACTCGGGCCGTACCGATGTGATCACGCACGTCTCCGACGCACTCTCGTATACGAAGGGGAAGCACGAGATGCGCTTCGGAGGGGAAATCCGGCGGGTCGGCATCGAGGAGTTTGGCGCCGGCGGCGGCAACAACGACGGCGGCCGCGGAAATTTCTTTTTCAACGGCACTCAGGGACCATGGAGCGGCCTGCTGAGCGTGACCGGCTACGACACGAACATCGCCGCGCTCGCCGACTTCCTGGCCGGATCCGTGTATCAGTCGACGATCCTCAGCGGCGACGTCAGACGTCACGTCGACCAGAACCTGGCCAACCTGTTCGCGCAGGATTCGTGGCGGCTGAACCGTCAGTTGAACATCAACCTCGGTCTGCGGTGGGACTTCGAGGGACCGATGCACGACGGCAGACAGGATCTCTCGACGTTCGATCCGAACCGTGGAGGACTGGTCGTCGTCGGCCGGGACATCGAGGATCTCTATCCGCGATCGTGGAAGAACTTCAGCCCGCGCCTCGGATTCACGTATCAGCCGAACGGGCGCGACGACCTCGTCGTGCGCGGCGGCCTCGGGCTCTTCTACGATACGCCGTCGATCTCACCGTTCCTGGATCAGGCCTCGCTGGCGAACAACGGCGCGATCGGCGTCGAGGCGAACCCGGCGGGCTCGAAGCCGGTTTACCAGATCACGCGCAACGGGTACACCATCGTGCCGAGCCAGCCGATCTTCCCGGCGAACATCTCGCTTTCCGGCAACAACGTGATCAACCTGTTCTCGGTCAGCCCGGACTTCAAGCCGGCCTATGTGACCAGCTACAACGTGAACGTCGAGAAGACGCTGGGCCGCAACGCGATCGTGCAGATCGGCTACGTCGGCTCGAAGGGACGGCGTCTCAACATCGTGCGGAACATCAACCAGGCGGCGATCGGGAGCGGCTTCGTCAACCGGCCGGATGCCGCCGGCTTCACGTACCAGCAGCAGACGCGCCCGTTCTTTCAGCAGTTCCCGAACTTCGGCGTGATCGACGAGCTCGAGAGCATCGGCATCTCCAGCTACAACTCGCTGCAGGCGACGGTGCGCACGCGCAACTGGCGCGGCGTCATCTCGCAGTTCTCGTACACGCTCGCGCACAACATGGACGAAGTCTCGAACGCGACGACGCTGCCTCAGGACAGCAACAACCTGCTGGGCGAGTACGGGAGCGCCGGGTCTGACATCCGTCACCATTTCGGCGGCTACCTGCTCTACGACGTGCCGGCCTCGTCGCATGGGCCGGCGTGGTTGTCGCACGGCTGGCAGCTGAACACGAACATCTCGGTCCGCACGGGATTTCCATTCACCGTGCGCGCCTCGTCGGACACCAGCGGCACCGGTGAGAACACGACGCGCGCCGTCCAGGTTGCGGATCCCTTCGACGGCGTGGACCACACCGTGACGGCGGGACAATCGGTGCCGTGGATCAACCGCACCGCGTTCGTGAACCCGACGAGCGGCAGCTACGGCACGGTCGCGCGCAACTCGGTCTACGGGCCGGGGTACGCGTCGGTGGACCTGTCGGTGTTCAAGGCCATCCCGCTGCAGAACCAGCTGCGTGCGCAGCTTCGGCTCGAGATGTTCAACATCTTCAACCGCGTCAACCTCGCGCAGCCGGGCAGCCGCGTCGGCGGCGGATTGGGGCGCATCGGCGACACCATCGGCGATTCGCGCGGGTCGCCGGGCATCGGTCCGGGCGAACCGTTCAACATGCAGCTCGCGCTGAAAATCCTGTTCTGAGCCGCCGTCGGTTCGAGAACGTTTCAGCGGCTGACCGTGAACGTGACATCCTGAAACGAGCTGAGCCCGCCGTCGTGCGCCAGGCACCGCAGGATGTAGGTGCCCGGCTCGGTGAACGTCGCTCGGCTCACCCATCGGCCGTCTGAAGGAGCGGGCGGCGTGCGCCAGCCGAGCGACCACGGCGAATTCGTGCCGTCTCGATAGTCCTCCCACACTTCGATCTGCGGAGGATCGAACGCTACGTTCCCCGCGCTCCGGTACACGAACCACGCCAGTCGCAGCCCGGTCGCCGAGTTGGGCGTGCCGCGCGAAGCGCGCGCGGCCTCGGTCTGCGGCGGCGGCATCGGTCGCGCTCTCGGCTTCCCGTCGTCGGTGGCAAGGGCGGCGAGCGTGACCGGCTGGCCCACTCTGGCCGTCCGCGACGCGTCGCCTTCCACCTTCAGAACGGGCGGTTGATTGCCGATGGTGGAGGGGTTGCCGCCGCCGGCGCCGCCGGCGCCGGTGTTGTTCATGATGACGATGTCGTCGATGTAGTAGTCGGGCTTGAGCGTCCCATACGCGCGCGTGGTTTTTCCACGCGTCGTGAGAGTCCAGACGAGCTCTTTTTTGCCGAAGTCGCCGGGCACCCGAATCCGAACGAGAAATCGGTTGCGTCTCGGCAGGAAGTGCGTCGGCTGCCCCTGATCGGGACCTCCGGGCTCGATGCCATTGCCGGGACCGATCGGAATGTCGACCTCCTCTTCCCAGTTCCGGTTGAAGTACCCGAACACCAGGTTGAAGGTCCCGTCGGCGTTCTGCTCCCAGCCTTCGAACACCGGCGCGACATCCTGACCAGTCGCGGTGACCTGCGCGCTCGTGCGAGGAAATCCGGCAAACGCCGCAACGAGAAGCACGATGCCGCCTGCTGCGAACCGCCGTGAAGTCGTGTTCTGCGATGTCACGATATGCCTGCGCTACTTCTGCGGCCCGCCCGTCGTGCCCACAGGCTTCTTGCTGTAGCCGCACAACGGACACCCGAGGACCGTTTGCCCGTCTTTGAGGTGGAGCACCTCGCGACGATGCGCCATCTCCTGCTGCAGTTCGTCGTCGCTCAGCACGAGCACCTGTCCGATGTTGATCATCATGTTGTCGATCGAGCGGTGGCCCAGGCCCGACCAGTTCCTCGGATCGACGACATTGCGATTCGCCGGCGTGTTGTCGAAGTATCCCGTGACCCGGAGGATCGTGCCCTTCGGCAGCAGCGGCGCGGCGTCGTCGGCGTAGGAATACACGCGAACCCACCCGTGGTTGTATCCGGCACAACTGAGCGTCTGGGCCATGCTGTTCCAGATCGCGTCGAGACACATCCGAACGCCGGCGGCGTGCATGTGAGGTTCGAACACCAGCATTTTGACGTTGCGGTCGAGCGTCGTGAACGTCTCGATCTTCTGGTTCGCCTCCATCGGACGGATGTCCAGGTCGAGCGTGGCCGTGAGGTCCAATCCGAGGACACGCTTCGCGGGTTGATATCCCTTTGGATGGAACTTGAACGCGAAGTCCACGTGTGCCCGGGCATCGGTCCCCGCCGCGTGCAGGTGCACGGACGGGAACACGAGCTTCGATCCAGCTTTCAAAAGTTTTCCCGCCGCCGGATCGAAGAAATCGGCGTTGCGGCCGACTTCGTGGACCGGCCACGCCTCGATCTCGGTCCGTGACGTCCCGTCGCCAACGGCCGACCAAATCAAGTGATGGACGATGAAGCGGCCGCCGATCGTCTGGCGGCCGGCGGCCTTGTCGAGATCGTTCACTTCCTTCATTTCAACGGCCGCGACATATCGATCCTCGGCGAGGCTCGTCTGGACCTCGGCGAGCGGACCCCACCAGTCAGCCGCCGTGCCCTTCACCGTCACCGTTGGCGACGACACGATCAGATCGGGCTGGCCAATCGCCCACTCGGACGCATCGAGGAACGTGAGCGGCGGAGGCATGTCGGCCGGATTGCCGCGCGGCGCTCCGGCGTCGGCCCACGCCGCAATCGCGCCGATCTCGTCGTCGCTCAGAGAGACGTCACCCTTGTACTGCTGAATGCCGATGTTCTTCTCGATGAACCAGGGCGGCATCACGGTTGGCTTGTCGCGGAGGGCCGTCCTCATCTTCATCGCCTTCGCCCACGGGCGCGCGTCTTCATATGTGAGGAGCGACATCGGCGCCACGGATCCGGGCCGATGGCAACCCTGGCAGCTGCGCTGCAGAATCGGCGCGACATCCTTCGTGAACGTGACGTCCCGGGCGCCTTTCACAGGCGCCTGCGCGACGGTCTGCGCAGCGGAACACACGAGAGCCGCAGCGAGTACCGACGCGGCCACCGTGAATCGAGGGAGCGTCCGACGATGCTCTGCTGTCATTGCTTTCTCCGCTGTGCAGGGAGCCCGGCTTCCACCGAACAGCAGGATGGTCACGCGCATGAGTTCATTTGTCAACAAGCATCGGATATCCTGTCGCGGCTATGCGAAGTCTCGCCGTGGTCGTCGAGTGAGCGGCGTAAAATGAACCGGCCGATCCTGGCTCTTGAGGTCACAACATGAAACGCATGATTCCGACGATCCTCGTGGCCGTCGTGGCCGTTTCGATCAGCGTGTGGGCGCAGGGGCGCCGCGGCGCGGCGCCGCCGGCGCCACCGGCGCCTCTGGAGCCGGGTGCGTCGCAGGCCGACGTGGACAAAGCCTTGTTCGCAGCGCCGGCTGCGCTCCGCAATCAGGCGACCGTCATCAAGTGGAAAGCCGACTTCACGTACGACACGTTGAGGAAGGGCACCAACGGCCTGGTCTGCTACGACCGGTCTGGCTTTCCGATTCAGCCGCCGTTCGCCGTGCAGTGCACCAGCGTCGGCAATCTGCCGCGCGAAGCGCAGAACCTGAAAGCCGAGGCGTCAGGGGATCGGGCCAAGTCGGAGGCGATGCTCAAGGCCATGGAGCAGGACGGCACGCGCGCGAAGCCCGAGTTCGGCTCGGTCTGGTACCACGTATCGGGCCCCGATCGGGATCATGCATCCGCGCACGAAGTGACGATCGCCGTGCCGGGCGCGACGCAGGCCTCGCTCGGCCTGCCCGACCAGCGGAGAGAGAACGGCGTGTGGATCATGAACGCGGGCACCTCCACGGCCCACATCATGATTCCGGGACGGTGATCGCCGCAGACGTGTGCCCCAACACTCCTCGCCGAAGCCTCTGGCCGGACGCGTGGCGCTCGTGGCTGGCGCGACGCGCGGCGCAGGCCGCGGAATAGCACGCGCACTGGCGGAAGCCGGCGCAATCGTCTACTGCACCGGGCGAAGCGTGCCGGGCAAGCCCTCGGCCTACGGGCGGCCCGAGACCATCAATGAAACGGCGGCACTCATCAAAGGCGCCGGCGGCACCGCGATCGCGGTACGCGTCGATCACACGGTCGACCGGGAAGTCGCCGCATTGTTCCGGCGAATTCTCCGCGCGCACAAGCGCCTGGACATCGTCGTTGACAGCGTGGCCGGAGAAGACCCGTTGCTGAAGCGGCACGGGTTTCTCTGGGAGACGGACCTGACAAACGCCGACGCGATCTTCCGGCAGGCGTTGACGTCGCGCATCATCACCGCGAAACATGCCGCTCTCGCCATGAGGCCCGCCAGGCGAGGCCTCATCGTCGAAGTGACGGAGAACGACATCATCGGTGGCGGCGCAAATCCAATGGCGCACGCCGTGAAGGTGGCGCAAAAAGTTCTCCCACTGAGCTGGGCTACGGAGCTCGCGGCACATCGCATTGCCGTCGTCGCGCTGACGCCAGGTTTCCTCCGATCGGAATCCGTGCTCGAGTATTTCGCAGTCACCGAGGAGACATGGCGCGACGCCGGAAAGAAAGATCCGAACTTCCTGGCGTCCGAATCGCCGCTGTTCGTCGGACGGGCGGTCGCTTCGCTGGCCGCCGATCCAGGGATTCAGGGCCGCACGGGCATGCTGCTCAGTCCATGGGAGCTGGCGCGGGACTACGGGTTCACCGACTACGACGGACGACGGCCGGACTGGGGGCGTCATAAGATCGACTTCTCCACCCTTCCGCCGACGTGGACCGATCTGTTCCGCACGGGATGCGACCTCGAGATCAAATGGCTGACGACGCTCGCGGCGCGCGCGAGAAAGTTCAGGGCGAAGATCCCGTGACGGCAGGATCCGGCGCACCTGCGCTGGAGTATGCTGCGCGGCATGCGTATCCGCATTCGGCGGCCTGCGGCGCTTCGCCTCCTTGTTCCGGTTCTCAGTGCGCTGACGACGGGTGCCGCCGCACTGAGCGGCGCGCAGGCTCCCACAGGTGCACCGGCGCGTCCGGCGATGTACACCGACGCGCAGGCGGCGATGGGGGAAACGCTCTATCGCCAGTCGTGCGCCGCCTGCCATGGCGCGACGCTCACCGGCGGCACAGCGCCGCCACTCGCCGGCCCGACGTTCGACACGAGCTGGAGCGATCCGCGCGTGACGATCGCCGACGTCTTCTTCATCGCGCGCACGACGATGCCGCCGCGGGCGTCGAATACGCTGACCGCGCAGGATCACGCGGCGGTGTTCGCGTACCTCCTGAAGATGAACGGCTTCCCCGCGGGCGCGACGCCGTTGACCGCAACGTCGGAGGCGCTGGAGTCGGCGCACGTCTCGATCGCGAATCAGGCGGCGCGGCCTGCGGCGCCTGAGTTCATTCCGGGTGCTGCAGCCGCGGCGCCGGCGGCGAGCGGACCGGATCAGGCGGCCCTGACGCGCGCTTCGCAATCGACGGACTGGCTGTTTCACACACACGATTACGGCGGCACGCGCTTCTCGCCGCTTCAGCAGATCGATGCGACCACCGCGGCACGGCTCGCACCGGCGTGCCTGTTCCAGGTCGGCGAACGCGACAATTTTCAAACCGGGCCGATCGTCTACAGCGGGACGATGTACATCACGACCACCGCGAGCACGGTCGCGCTCGACGCGGCGACGTGCCGCGCTCAATTCCGAGACCGGCGCGCAGCTGTGGGCGCGGCGGATCGGGAAGCCAGCCGACGGCGAGATCTTCGTGATGGCGCCGGTCGTCTTCGAGGATCTCGTGCTGATCGGGCCGGCGCTGAGCGAGCGCAACGTCCAGGGATGGGTCGGCGCATTTCGCGCCTCCGATGGCACACCGGTCTGGCGGTTCAACACCGTGCCGAAGCCGGGCGAGCCGGGGTTCGACACGTGGAAGAATCCGAAGGGGATCCCGATGGGCGGCGGCGCCGTGTGGACGTCGTTTGCACTCGACACCGAGAACGGCGATCTTCACGTCGCGGTCACCAATCCGGCGCCTGATTTGCCGGTGCATCTGCGGCAGGGTGCGAACCTCTACACCAATTCGATCGTCGTGCTCGATGCGAGGACAGGCCGGCTGCGATGGTACCGGCAGCTCGTGCCGAACGATTCGCACGACTGGGACCTCACGCACGCGACGCCGATGTTCAACACG
The DNA here is from genome assembly GCA_003223775.1 of Acidobacteriota bacterium. Lineage (GTDB taxonomy): Bacteria > Acidobacteriota > Vicinamibacteria > Vicinamibacterales > CAVVIG01 > QHWK01. The sequence goes on along the minus strand of QHWK01000019.1, from coordinate 354 downwards.
TCCGTCAACGGCGCCACGCGCCGCCTCGTCGTCACGACGGGGAAGGACGGAATGCTGCGCGCGCTCGATCGCGATACGCACGGCGTGGTGTACGAGACGGCGGTGACCACCCGGGAGAACGCCGACACGCCGGTGATCACGACGGCGACGCGTGCATGCCCCGGCGTCCTCGGCGGCACGGAGTGGAACGGCCCGGCGTACAACCCCGGCACGAACATGCTCTACGTGCCGGCTGTCGATTGGTGCGCGACGTTTACGGCGTACGAACAGGTGCGGTTCATCCCGGGCAAGGGCTACATGGGCGGCCGCACCGACCTCGATCCGCCGGACAAGGCGCAGGGCTGGCTGACCGCG
>QHWK01000604.1 GCA_003223775.1 Acidobacteriota bacterium | reverse complement strand
TTCGCCGTACAAGAGCAGGCGCGACTCGGGCGCGACGCGTCTGGCAAAGGCGACCGCTGCGGCGTACGCCGCCGGATTCTCGACGGGCTCCGGCGTGCGGACCGCCACGCGATCCCACGTCGCGATGGACATCTCGTTGTCGCGCACGTCGTAGCGAATCGGCATCCGGAGATGGGCAGCCACGAGGCTCGCGCAGCGCCGTTCGGCGTCCGGAATCAGCCAATCGTAGACGCACGTCATCGCCTGCAGAAAGAAATCGCCGCGTCGCTCGCACAGAACATCCCGCGCCGTCGCCGCAAGCGTCGTCGAGTCGATGCCGCCGCTCATGAAGACGGCGGCGCGGCGGGTCCGCACGCGGTCGCGCACCGCGCATTGCAGCAGCTCGGTGAAGCGGTCGGAATAGTCTGCGGCGCGCCTGAAATGGATCGGCGCGTCCACCGGCAGCGTCCAGTATCGCCGCGTCCGCGTCGTGTCGGCCGACCACGCGATCGAGTGCGCCGCGGGGACGCGTCGGATGTCGCGGAACACCGTGGTGCCGCTTTCCCGATTCGCGCCGAAAAGCAGGAAGTCCGCGATCGCGGGCTCGTAGAGCTCGCCGGAAATCGCCGGGTGCCGGCGAATGCAGTCGAGCGTGTTGCTGACGACGACCGCGTCGCCGATCCGCGCATAGAACAGCGGCTTCACGCCGAGATGATCGCGCGCGCAGAACAGGCGGCGGCGCGGCGCATCCCAGACGACGAACGCGAAATCGCCGACGAGATGCGCGGCGCAGTCCTCGCCCCACTCGCCGTAGGCGCGCGCGATCAATTCCACATCCGGCGCCGCGTCTGCGCATCCATGCGGCGCGCGCGTGCGCAGCGCCGCGGCGAGATCCGATCGCGCGTCGATCCGCGCGTCGGCGATCACCCATGCGCGGCCGTCGTCGGTATAGGGCTGATCGTCGAGCGGCGATTCGTCGTCCACGCGCAGCAGCGTGTGACCGAGGCCCGCGTTGCCGATTACTCGGACGGAGCGGCGATCCGGTCCACGAAACGACAGGGAGTCCGTGAGGCGGCCGAGAAGAGCGGCGTCGAGCGGCGCGCCGTCGAGGTTCACGATCGCGACGATGCCGCTCATGAGCGCTGCGGCGTCAGCAGGGCGCGCGCTCCAGGCCTGCGGCGGCGTGCGCGACGTCGGCGAGGACTGCGTCGCGGACGTCCGCCAGCCGATCGAGCGTCCTCGGGTACGCGATCCGCTTGATCGGCACGAACGTGCTGATGCGTGCCGCCATGTCGAACTGCCGTGCGAGCCGATCCCCGTCGACGAGCCGTCGATTGAACGTCCCTCTGACGACTTCGATCAGCGCCTCGCGCGGCGGCAGCGGATCGATGCGCACGCAATCGTTCCGGCCGGCCTTGCGCGGCGGCGCCAGCGTGAAGATCGCGGCGAGCGGCGCCGGCGCCGCCGCGTGCTGATCGGCGTCGATCGGCAGAATCCGCTTCTGCGTATCCGGGTTCATCGGCGCTGTATCGGCGAGGCCGCCGAAATACCGGCTCGCGATCTGCGGGAACAGCTTGATCCGCGCCGGCCCCGGGTATGCGACGAACTGGCCCGCGCCCTCGTGCAGCAGCAGCAGATCGTCGGTCAGCAGGGGATAGCCGCCGTTCACGAAACACGCGGCTAGGCTCGATTTGCCGGAGCCATTCCCGCCGAGGAACGCGACCGCGCGATCGGCGACGACGACGACCGTTGGAGCGACGATCGCTCGACGCGGCGCCACACGATGCCGGCTCCGTCGGCGGCCACGAGAAACTCGCCGATCGTGTCCCATCCGACGTAGGCGGAGCCGTCCTCGAGCGCCGCGGACCGGTACCACGCCTCCGACGTCGAATCGACGCGCGCGCGCTCCCGCGCGGCGCGAAACGCGTCGGCCGGCGCGCGTCGTAGTTCGATTCGCGCAAGCCCGGCGTCGCGGTACTCCGGCAGCGCGAGCGGCATGTCGCTGTCAACGACGATGCCGTAGACGCTGTACCGGTATCGCGAATCGTTCATGCGGATGCGCGGCCCCATTCGACGATCGGCGCGTAGCCGTCCGGTGTTGCGCCGACGAGCACGCGATCGCCGCGCGCGAGCCACGCGTGCGCGTCGATGGCGCGGCCCTCGCGCCTGACGCCAATCCTCAGCACGAGCCCACCGGGATCGTCGACGATGAGCTCGGCGGCCAGCGCGCGAACCAGGCACGTGCTCCAGCGTCCGAGCCGGCGGCCCGTCGCGAGAATCGCCCAGACGACGCGATCGTCGGATCCACGCGCGATCGCACGCACGATCGGCCGCGCGCGCGCCGCGCCGCGACGGACCGCGCCGAGCGACGCGATGCGCAGCGCCGCCGCGATCGCCATCTGCGCCGCCGCCGCGGACGCGAGCAGACGCCAGTCGGAGACGCGCAGCCGCGCGCTCCCGCGCAGCAGGCGTACAATCGCGCGCGTGGTCGATTCCGGCCGCGCCGGCGTCGCGCTCTGGATCGCGCTCGTGGTCCCCTCGTCGTTCGTCGTACACAAGTACGGAGGATCGGCTGGCGCGATCGCATACGCGCTCGTCGCGGCGGCGGCGGTCGCGCGCGCGCCTGAACTCCCGGCGCGCGTGTCGGATCGAACGGTGTTCCGGTTCGCGCTGATCACGCTCGTGCTCGTCGCGGCGGTCTTCGCGGTTGTCTACCCCATCGTCGACGCGCGCGCGCCGGGCGCGGGGAGCGACGATGATAATACCCTCGATCTCGGCGCGTCGGCGCTCCTCGCCGGCCGATTCCCGTACGCGCAGACGACGTATCTCGGCAACCACCTGCATCATCTCGCGGGCGCGTTCGTACTCGCGGCGCCGTTCGCGGCGCTGGGCGCCAGCGCGCTGCAGAACGTGTTCTGGATCCCGATGTTCTTCGTCGCGGTCTGGGTGGAAACGCGCGACAGCCGGCGCGCGCTCGAGCTCGCGTGGCTCGTGCTCGCGCTCAGTCCCGCCGTCATCCACGACATCGTCACCGGCACCGGTTACGCGTCGAACGCGATCGCCGTCGTCCTCGGGCTGTGGTGGCTGACGCGGACGCGGCATCGAGATCTCGCGGCGGCGGCGTGGGGCGTGGCGCTCGCCTCGCGCGCGAATTTCCTGCTGCTCGTGCCGATCGCGTGCGGATGGCTGCGCGAACACGTCGGCCCGCACGCCGCGCTGCGCGCGGCGGCGATCGTCGGCGCGACGGTGGCGCTGCTCACCGTCCCGTTCTACCTCCACGATCCGCAGGGCTTCACGCCGCTCGAGGCGGCCGATCGGCTGCTCCGGTTCGACACGCTGGCGCCGCATCTCGGCGGCGCGCTGATCGCGTCGACGGCCGCGCTCGCCGTTGCATTGTCGTTCGGCGCGATGGACGCCGCGGCGCTCTTCCGCCGCTGCGCGTGGGTGCAGGCGTTTCCGGTTGCGGCCGGCCTCGCGCTGAGCTGCGTGCAGGAGCAGCGGCTCACGCTGTGGTATGCGCGCTACGCCGCCTGGTTCGCGTGGTTCGCGCTGATGGCGCTCGCCGCGGGCGGATCACTGAAGCGTCACGAGACCGCGCGACGAGAGCTCGTCGACGAACGCGAGCAGATCGGCCTGTAGCTCCTCGGCCGGCGCGTCGAACTCGCGCTGCATCGCCTGCCAGACCGAGCGGAGCGAACCGTGGTCGCGGCAGAACTGCCAGATGCGCGTGCCGACCGTGTCGAGGCCGAAATACGTGCCGGTCTCGAGATTGAGAATCACCGCTTCGCCTTCCAACTCGCGGAACACGACGTCCTTGCCCACCCGCACCGATCGATCGAGCGACGCTGTCATCAATCCCTTCCTGCGCCACGCGTCGTGTTCGCGTCGGTCATCTGCCGCGCCACGAGATGCGATAGCCGAGGCCCAGCTCCATGAAGCTCGCCTTGCGTCCTTTCACCGCGCGCACGGCGAACGTGCTCCACACGTGCTCCGAGAATCGGAATCGCGCGCCGTAGCGCTGGTAGAAGCGCGGCACCTCCGCGTCGTCGACGCCGCGCCACGCCGTGTATCCGAGCTGCAGGAGGACGCTCAGCCGCGCCATCACGTGCTCGTAGCCGCCGTACACGCCCGCGGCGAAGCGGCGATCCGCCACCGCGCGCGATTCGACCTCGCGGCCGCCGAGGACGTCCACGCGCGCGCCGGCGGCGCCATCGTAGGTGAGGTCGGCGCCGCCTGCAACGATTCCGAAACGATAGAAATGCCGCTGCAAGCCCGTCGTCAGGTTGACGGCGTTGAAGCTGCGTCGCCG
>QHWK01000603.1 GCA_003223775.1 Acidobacteriota bacterium | reverse complement strand
GCGGCGCCCGACGCGATTGTGGTGATCGATACGGCGGGCCGCGTCATCAAGGTGAACGACGAAGCCGAGCGGATGTTCGGATACCCACGAGAGGCGTTGCTCGGTCGTGACGTCGAAGTGATCGTGCCGGAACGCTTCAGGGCGGCGCATCGGACCAAGCGCGAACGGTACGCGGACGCGTCGACGACGCGAACGATCGCCGGCGATCTGGCAGCACGACGCGCCGACGGGACGGAGTTTCCGATAGAGATCCGCATCAGTCCACTCGAAATGGAGAACAGCCAGTCGATCGTCGGGATCGTTCGTGATGTCACCGATCGGCGCCGTGCGGAACAGGAGCAGCAACGGCTCGTCCACGATCTCGGCGAGCGCGTGAAGGAATTGACCGCGCTGCACGCCACCGGTCGGCTCCTGAACGAGCCGGCGGATCCGCGAGAGCTGCTCATCCAGATTGTCGCCCTGCTCCCTCCAGCGTGGCAGTATCCGGAGGTGACGGCTGCGCGAATCGTTTTCGCCGACATCGACGTGAGGACGCCAGGGTTCGAGGTCACGTCCTGGTTGCAGCGCGCCGAATTCGGGACCTCGCGCGGACACCACGGCGCGATCGAAATCGTCTACAAGGAAGAACGGCCGGCTGCCGCCGAAGGCGTATTCCTGGCGGAAGAACGCAGCCTGATCGAGTCGCTCGCCGCGATGCTGCGAGCCTATTTCGAGCGTCTGCGCGCCGAAGAGGACCGGATCAATCTGGCGCGCGCGGAAGAGGCTCGCCTGCGCGCGCAGGAAGCGAATCGGGCGAAAGATCAGTTCCTCGCGACGCTGTCCCACGAACTGCGTTCGCCGTTGAACGTGATGCTCGGGTGGACGCAGATCCTGCGATCGGGGCACATGAACGCCGAATCGACGTCTCGAGGGTTCGACGTCCTCGAGCGAAGCGTGCGCGTACAGGCGAAGCTGATCGAAGACCTCCTGGACGTCTCGCGGATCGTCGCCGGCAAATTACTCGTCGAGATGCGACGGGTCGATCTGGCGACAGTGGCCGGCGCCGCCGTCGATGCGGCGCGCCCCGCGGCCCACGCGAGGCACGTGACCTTGACGGCGGCGATCGCGCCGTCGTTGTTCCTGCGCGCCGATCCGCAGCGTCTTCAGCAGGTGATCTCGAACCTCCTCAACAACGCGCTCAAGTTCACGCCGGAGAACGGGTCGATCGACGTTCGCGTCGAGCGCGCCGGCGACCAGGCCCGGATCGTCGTGCGCGACACGGGCATCGGCATCGATCCGGAGCTGTTGCCTCGCATTTTCGATCGATTCCAGCAAGGCGACAGTTCGACGACCCGCTCGCACGGCGGCCTGGGCCTCGGCCTCGCGATCGTCAAGCACCTCGTCGAACATCATGGGGGAACGATCCGCGCCACGAGCGACGGGCCGAACCGCGGCTCGACGTTCACGGTTACGCTGCCGCTCGTGCCGGGCGAGCACCAATCGATCGACGCTACCGCCGACGAGCACATGAACCGATCCCTGCTCGCCGGCGTGAGAGTGCTCGTCGTCGACGATGAGGAAGACGCGCGAATCACGCTGCGTGCGCTTCTCGAGCATTTCGGAGCGAAGCCGACCGTCGTCGCGTCCGCTCGAGACGCCTTCAGTGCGATCTCCCGCGAACGGCCGGATGTCCTCCTGAGCGATATGGCGATGCCGGGTGAAGACGGGTTCATGCTGATCCGTCGGATTCGCGCGACGGTCCCTGCCAGCGGGTTGCCCGCGGCGGCGCTCAGCGCGTACGTGGACAATGACAGCAAGGCGCTCGCGCTCGACGCGGGGTTTCAGGCCTATCTCGCCAAGCCAGTCGAGCCGATTCTTCTGGCGGAAACACTGGCCGCATTGGTTCATCGGAGCGATCGGGCGTGATCGCGCGGCGGGTTGCGTCGCCGGCGGCGGGCAGCGGATTCATTTCTTCGGCAGCGCGAACGCGATGATCTCGTCGTTGGTGACCGTCGACCCCGTGAGCCCGCCGCCGGTACTCACGACGGTGACGAACTGCCGTCCATCTCCGCCCATGTAAGTGATCGGCGTCGTTTCGACCGACGACGGCAGCTTGATCTCCCAGAGTTTCTCGCCGGTCGCGGTCGCAAAGGCGCGGAACCTGAAATCATCCGTGCCGCCGACGAGCGTCAGGCCGCTCGCGGTCAGCACGACGCCGCCGGAGC
>QHWK01000602.1 GCA_003223775.1 Acidobacteriota bacterium | reverse complement strand
GAAGAGCGCGGAGAACGACTTTCACGTCAACGGCCGCGAGGTCTACTGGCTGAGCACGAAGACGCAGGGCGAGTCGATGTTCTCGAACGCGGTGCTCGAGAAAACGCTCGCCGCGCGCTCCACGTTTCGCGGCTTCAACACGATCCTGAAGCTCACGGCGAAGTACCCGCCGAAATGATCAGCTCGACGGTCCGGATGCGATGCGGCGCGAGCCTCACGCGGAGGGAACGTCCATCGACGGCCAGCGGCGACTGCCGCTCCTCGAGCAGGTCCACGTCGTAGGCTTCCGCGATCGGCGCGTCGAACACAAGCGCCAGGTCGGCGTCGGCCGAGTCAGGATTGAACAGCCGCACGATCACGCTCGGGCGATCCTCGGCGCGCTTCAGCGCGCTCAGCACGGCGCCGCCGCGATCGCCCTCGACGCGGAGGAACAACCGCGTCAGCGGCGCCGTGCCGCCGCGCGCGCGCGCCGTCACGACGCGAGGCGGGATAGTGTGGTCGCGCGCGCTCGCGACGAGCGCCCCCGCGGTCGGCGCCGGGCCGTGCGGCTCGAAGGCGATCGCGAACCGGTGCGTGCCGTGGCACTGCGCGCCGGGCGTCGCGACCGGCGGACCGGCGTGGCCCGACGGCCGCGTCGCGAGATCGTTGCGCGACAGATCGCCGACGGCGCGAATCAGCGTCAGCGCGACGCTCCGGCGATCGTCGAGCACCTCGTACTCCATCAGTCCTTTGCCGATCACGGCGGCGCCGGCATGCGCGTCGCCGGCGAAGACGAAGGAGGCCATCGGCGCCGTGCTCACCGGCGCTTCGTTCGTGACGATCGCGGGCACCGGCACGCGCGCGGGCCGCGCGACGACATCGAAGGCGGTGTCGGCGCGCGCCGTCTCGATTCTCGCGGCGCCCGTCGGGAAGACCATCCGCAGCCGGTGGTCGGACGCGTCGTTGCGCACGGTGACGTCGAACCGGACGCGCGGCGAGCCGCGGTCGAGCGTCGCGTCGATGGCGATGCGCGTGGGGATGGTGGACGTCGAACGGCGCGCGCGATCCGGATCGGCGGCGCGCGGCACCGGCAGATCGAGTTCCACGCGCACCGTCGTCCGCAGCGGCCCGTCGGCACGTCGCGAGATGCCGCCGATCGCGGCGTCGGCATTCGTCACTCGGCGGTCGTGGACCGGCGGACAGTAGTTGTACTCGTCGCCGACGTCGCCGGCGTCTTCGAGCGCGCCAACGCGGGAGTACCTCGCCCCCGTCGTCTTGTCGATCACTTCGAACGTACCGTCCTCGTTCGGCGAGATTTCCACGCGATCTCCCCGGATGGCGTCATGCACGCGTGTGGCCCGTGCCTGGCCCGTGCCTGACACCACGGGGGCGGCGATCGAGAGGTCGAAGACCGTGTAGCCGCACGGGGGGATCGACGGCGCCCACCAGGCGACGTGGACGCGCCGGACGTTGAGCGCCCACGGCGTCTCGTGCCGGCTCATCTCGTGATGCACGGCGTCGTATTCGTCGAGGATCTGAAAATCGACGGGCGTCCCGTCGGCTGCCTGGACGCCCGCGATCGTCGAGCCGCGCGGCCAGAACGTCACGGGACGATCGAGGGCGTTCGCGTCCACCGCCCGCCACGGCTCCGCGCTGTCGATCGGCAGATCGATGAACGCCTCGACGACGCGTGAGCGCTCGATCGCGTCGGTGTTCACGACGACCGCGCGGACGACGCCCGCCGGCGGCGCGGGCACGGCGTCGGCAATCGTGTCCATCGCGCCGCCGCAGATCGCGGCGGCCACCTGGCGCGCGCGCGCGAAGCGCGTCATGTTCTCCTCGTGCACGGCGTCGATGCTGCAGCCGCAGATGCTGTCGTGCGGATGGTTCTGCAGCAGCAGCTTCCACGCGTGCCGCAGCTCGCCTGACGGATAGCGATACGTCGGATCCGTGATCGACGCGAACACCGCGAGCGGTTCGGCATACGATTCGAGCAGCGACTGCGCCTCCGCGTTCTGCTGCTTGAGATACACGCGCGCCGACAGCACGCCCGGCAGCAGGTTGGCGTAGTCGGTGCCGCCGCGCAGCTCGCCGACGACGACCTCGAGCGCCGGCTTCGCCGCTTCGACCGCGGCGCGCACGGCCGCGACGTAGGCCGGCAGCGTCGAGTGCCGCGCGCGCTGATCGGGTTCCGCCGAGAGATGCTCGATGAGCGCCGGAATCGCCGCGTGCGGCTCGACGTGATCCACCCCGTTCATCAGCAGCGCCTGGCCGGTGCGCGTGCGCGCCCGCTCGTAGCCGATCTTCTCGGCCGCGCGCGCCATCGCCGCCGCCGGATCGAGAGCGATCCG
>QHWK01000018.1 GCA_003223775.1 Acidobacteriota bacterium | reverse complement strand
CCCGGCGGATGCGGCTGATGCTGCGCGACGTCGAACCGCCGGACACCGAGCGCGAAGTTCACCGAATCGAGATCTTCGAGCGAGGCGGGGAGATACGGGAGATGGAACGCGGCAAACAAGAACGCAAAGAAGGCAAAGCTCGCGAAGACGCCAAGGCGATGTCTGCGGCCTTTGCCTTCTCTGCGTTGCTTGATTTCGATCACGCTGGCCGCAGGAGCAGCCCTTCGTTCAGGCTGCCGGTGCGGTAGCCCTGGAGATCGAGGCTCACGTATTTGTAGCCGGCGGCCTTCAGCTCGCGGACGATCGTGGACGCGGTCTCGGGCTCGAGCGCGCGGGGCATCTCCTCTCGCGCGATCTCGATGCGCGCGAGGTCGTCGTGGTGCCGCACGCGGAAGACGCGGAAGCCGAGCGCGCGCAGCGCCTGCTCGGCGCGCTCGATCGTGCGCAGCTTCTCGTCGGTCACTTCCGCGTGATACGGGATGCGGGACGAGAGGCACGCCGAGGCGGGTTCGTCCCAGGTCGGCAGGCCCGCGCGGCGCGACAGCTCGCGGATCTCGCGCTTGGTCAGGCCGACTTCGTCGAGCGGACTCCGGACGCCGAACTCGCGCGCCGCCTGGCGCCCCGGCCGATAGTCGCCGCGATCGTCGGCGTTGTTGCCGTCGACGACGACGGCGCCGCGCGCGGTGGCGAGGTGCGAGAGATGCGTGTAGAGCTCGTGCTTGCAGTAGTAGCAGCGGTTCGCGGGGTTCGCGCGGTACTCGGGACGATCGAGCTCGCGCGTGTGGATGATCTCGTGGCGAAGGCCGAAGTCGCGCGCGATCTGGATCGCGAGCTGGCGGTGGCGCTCAGGGTAACTGGGGCTGTCGGCCGTGACCGCGACGGCGCGATCGCCGAGCGTGCGGTGCGCCATGCACGCGAGATACGCGCTGTCGACGCCGCCGCTGTACGCGACGATCACCGACTCGAGCGACGCGAGCGTGCGGCGGAGCGCCTCTTCCTTCGCTGCACCCGCGACCTCTTCGATCATTCCTCCCAGCCTTCGTCCTCCTCGTCGTCGTCGTCGTCGTCTTCCTTGTCTTCGCCTTCCTCGCCGGCCTCGACTTCGTCCTCCGCCTCGTCTTCGTCTTCGTCTTCGTCCTCGTCGTCGTCGTCGGCGGCGATATCGAGCTCGATCGGAGAGAGGCCGACGACTTCGAGGCTAGAGCCACACTCGGGACAACTGAGCTGATCGCCCTTGTCGACGTCGAATTCGTCGACCTCGATCTCGGCGTCGCATTCAGGACAGGTGGCCATAACCGTCTCCGATCACTTAGAATCCCCGCGGGCGGGATCGATCGCGAGTATAGCGATATCGTGCGCGGATCTGCAACGCGGCCTAACGCCTGCGTTCGCGCCTCCCGATACTTTTCTACGATGCCCGGTACTACGGTCGGGACGAAGACGGTCGTAATCGCCGACGACACGGCGTTCGTCCGCGATCGGTTTCGCGCGGCCGTCGAGAACGCGGGGCACAAAGCGATCGTCGTCAAGAGCGCCGCGGAGCTGCTCGCGCGCGTGCGCGCCGATCTCGATCAGATCGATCTCATCGTCGTCGACCTGCGGCTGCCGCACGCGCCGGGCGTGGATCTGGTGCGGTCGATCCGCAAGCTCGATGAGGGCCGGCTGCCGGTGCTGATCTTCAGCGGGACGATCGCGAGCGCCGACGAGGTGCGCGAGCTCGCGGCGCTCGGCGTCGCCGGCTACGTGAACGAGTACAGCGCGGTGCAGCACATCCTGCCGTCGCTCGCGCCGCACCTCTTCCCCGACAACTTCAACCGCCGCGGCAGCCCGCGCGTCGTGCTCGGCATCCCGATCCAGTACCGCTTCGGCAACACGATCGCCGCGGCGCTGACGCTCAATTTGAGCCACGGCGGCATCGCGATCCGCACGACGAGCCCGCTCGACGGCGGATCGAAGATCAAGGTCCGCTTCCGCATGCCGGGATCGAAGAAGGACGTGGATGCCGAAGGGCGCGTCGCGTGGAGCGACCGGCGCGTCGGCATGGGCATCCAGTTCGACAAGGTCGATCCCGCCAACCAGTCGATCATCGACAACTTCGTCGACGCGCACTTCTTCAGCAACCGCAAGGCGTAAGCGCGCCTCTTCGTGCCTTCGTGGTTCCGCCCGATGCGTCTAAGATGCACGCATGGAACAGTCGCTCGCAGTCACCTCGTGGCGGCTGGCCGGGCTCGTGGCGCTCGTGTGCGCCAACGGCCTGTTCGTCGCCGCGGAGTTCTCGATCGTCACGGTCCGGAAGACGCGCGTCGATCAGCTGATCGCCGAAGGCCATCGCGGCGCGCGTTCGGTGCGACGGGCGGTAACGGCGCCCGATCGGTACATCGCGGCGACGCAGCTCGGGATCACGATGGCGAGCCTCGGCCTCGGATGGCTCGCCGAGCCCGCGCTCGCCGCCGTCTTCGAGCCGGCGCTCTCGTTCCTGCCGTCGCACCTCGCGGCGGCGACCGCGCACAGCATCGCCGTCGCGATCGCGTTCGCGATCATCACGGCCGCTGAGATCGTCTTCGGCGAGCTGACGCCGAAGTGGATCGCGCTCGAGCGCCCCGAGGCCACCGCGCTCTGGCTCGTGAAGCCGCTCGAGATCTTCATGCGCGTGATGTCGCCGTTCATCCGCGTCGTGCACGGCACGGCGCAGGGCGTGATTCGTATGCTCGGCTTCTCGGGCGCCGACCATCGCGCGATGGTGCACTCCGAGGAGGAGCTGAAGATGCTCGTCACGGCGAGTCAGGAGGCGGGCGTCCTCGAAGAGCAGGAGGAGCAGATGCTCCACCGCGTGTTCGGGTTCGCCGACCTGACGGCGGGCCAGGTGATGATCCCGCGCACGGAGCTCGTCGCCGTTCCCGCCGCGACGCCGGTGCCGGAGCTCGTGGAGCGCATCGCCGCCGGCCGCCATTCGCGGCTGCCCGTCTACCGCGCCGATCTCGACGACGTCGTCGGGATGCTGCACGTGACCGACGTGCTGAAGCCGCTCGCCTCGGGCACCGCCGCGGCGACGGCCGGCACGCTCGCGCGCGAGGTCCTCACCGTGCCTGAAACGCTGCGAGCCGACGACCTGTTGACGGAGATGCGCCGCCGGCGCGCGCGCGAGGCCGTCGTGATCGACGAGTACGGCGGCACCGCGGGGCTCGTGACCTTCGAATCGCTGATGGAGCGCATCGTCGGCGAAGTGCCGGGCGAAGCGAGCGCGGTATCGCGCATCCGCACGCGGCCGGACGGCACGTGCGAAGTCGACGGCCTCGCGCTCGTCGCCGACGTGAACGCGCAGTTCGGCCTCCACATCGACGAGGGGACGTTCACGACGATTGGCGGCTACGTGCTCGGACGCCTGGGCCGCCGCGCACGAGTCGGCGACATCGTGGAGGTCGAGGGACGAAGGATTCGGGTCGAGGCGCTCGACGGCCTCCGGGTCGCGCGGGTCTGGTTGTCGAGACCCGCTGGCGACAAGGACACAGAGGCCGAGCAGAGATCCTGATAGTACACAGAGGCGTACACAGAGAACGGGGGTTTTAGTCAGCCCTCAGCAGACGCAGAGCGTTGGCGATCACGATCACCGATGCGCCGGTGTCGGCCAACACCGCCATCCACAACGTCGCGGCGCCGGCGACGGCGGCGACGACGAAGGCGGCCTTCATCACCACCGAGATCGCGAGGTTCATCTTGATGTTCCGCACGGTCGCGCGGCTCAGGCGGAACGTGTAAGGAATCCGCAGGAGATCGTCCGACATCAGCGCGACGTCGGCGGTCTCGAGCGCCACGTCGCTGCCGGCGGCGCCCATCGCGATGCCGACGTCGGCGAGCGCGAGCGCCGGCGCGTCGTTCACGCCGTCGCCGACCATCGCGACCGCGCCGTACTTCGCCTTCAGCTCTGCGATCGCCGCGACCTTGTCCTCGGGCAGCAGCTCCGCGCGCACCTCGTCGACGCCGAGCTCCGCCGCGATCGCCGCCGCGGTGCCGCGGCCGTCGCCGGTCAGCATCGCGATCGACGCGATCCCCTGCCGCCGCAGCATCGCGATCGCCGCTTCGCTCGTCTCGCGCGATCGATCGGCGACGGCGATGATGCCGATCGGCTGAGCATCGTGCGCGACGAGGACCGCCGTGCGCCCCGACGCGTTCATCTCGGCGACGCGCTCGTGCATCGGCGGCGAGCAGAGCCGGCGCTCCTCGAACAGCCGATGGTTGCCGAGCACGATCTGCCGCCCGTCGACCGACCCTTCCGTTCCGCGGCCCGCGAGCGCGACGACGCCGTCGGCCGCCGCCGGGCGGATGTTCGCCGCCGCCGCGTGATCGACGATGGCCTGCGCAATCGGGTGCGTCGATCGCTGCTCCACCGACGCGGCCAGGCCGACCACGTCGGACGCCCGTCCGCCGCGATTCAGCGCGACGACGTCGACCACTTCGGGCCTGCCGCGCGTGAGCGTCCCGGTCTTGTCGAAGGCGACGCACCGCACGCGGCTGATGCGCTCGAGGTGGGCGCCGCCCTTGATGAGCACGCCCTTGCGCGCCGCGCCCGCGAGCGCCGCCACCACCGACACCGGCGTCGAGATGACGAGCGCGCAGGGGCACGAGACGACGAGCAGCACGAGCGCGCGGTAGACCCAGGCGTGCCACGGCAGGTGCCACGCGAGCGGCGGCACGACCGCGACGGCAATCGCCAGCACGATCACCGCCGGCGTGTAGACGCGCGCGAAGCGCTCGACGAGCGCCTGCGACGGCGCCCGCTGCGCCTGCGCCCGCTCGACCAGATGGATGATCCGCGCGAGCGTCGTGTCGCGGCGCAGCCGCGTGACGCGCACGTCGATGGCGCCGTGGCCGTTGATCGTGCCGGCGAACACGCCGTCGCCCGGCGCCTTCTCCACCGGCAGCGATTCGCCGGTGACCGGCGCCTGGTTCACTTCGGTGTGTCCGGCGACGACGTCACCGTCGAGCGGAATCTTCTCGCCGGGCCGGACGACGATCAGCGCGCCGACGGCGATGTCGTCCACCTCGACGCGCCGCTCGCCGGCGGCGTCGCGCACGAGCGCCTCCGTGGGCGTGAGATCCATCAACGCGCGAATCGCGGCGCGCGCGCGCTCGAGCGTCCGTACCTCGAGCGCCTGCGCCACCGCGAAGAGGAACACGACCGTCGCCGCTTCCGACCACTGGCCGATGACGGCCGCGCCCGCGGCCGCGATCGTCATCAGCACGTTGATGTCGAGCGAGCCGACGCGCAGCGCGCTCCACGCCTTGCGAATGGTGACGCCGACGCCGGCGGCGAGCGACACGACGAAGAGCGCGATCGACGCCGGCGCGGGCGCGCCGATCGCCTCGAGCGCGAGGCCGGCGGCGAGCGCGATCCCCGAGGTCCACACCAGCGCCTGCCTGACGCGCGCCTGCCGCTCGGTGCCGACGACCGGCTCCTCGTGCTCGAGCCACGCGCGCATGCCGGTGTCCGCCACGGCATCGACAATCGTGGAGGCCGACAGCTTGGCGGCGTCGTATTTGACGTGGAGCCGCTGCCCCATCAGGTCGGCCGCGAAATCTTCGAGGCCGGTCAGGTTCTTGAAGCGCCGCTCGAGGAGCGCGACCTCCTCGCGGCAGTCCATCCCTTCGACGCGGAACGTCGATTCCGCGTGCAGTTCGCACACGGTGCAGGCGGCGGTCACTCGCGCCTCGCTCGTGCCGCGTCGCCGGCGCCCTGCCGCGCACCGTGTCGACGCTGCGCCGGAGGTCGATCAGGCGCGCCGCGGCGGCCGACGAGCGGGCGCGCGGCGCGCTCCTGCACGTGCTCGAGGCCCTGCTTGAACAGCTTCGCGATGTGGTCGTCGTCGACGGTGTAGTAGATGTGCCGGCCGTCGCGGCGGGATCGCACGAGCCGCATGCTGCGGAGGAGCCGCAGCTGGTGCGAGACGGCCGACTGCGTCAGACCGATCGCGTTGGCGAGGTCGCAGACGGCGACCTCGGCGCGCGCGAGCGCGTCGAGGATGCGCACGCGCGTCGCGTCCCCGAGCACCTTGAAGGTCTCGGCGAGCGCCGCGGCCGACTCGTCGTCGAGGAGCCGTCCGGCGGCCGCGACATATGAGTGACTGCTCATATGTGCAGTATAGCAGGGATTGGGGGTTGGGGAACCGATGACCCTTCACCAATCCCCCCAATCCCCAATCCCTCCCCTCAGGCGAGCGAAGCGAGCGCTTTGAACACGGCGTCGTAGTTCGGCTCGTTCCGCGCGTCGTCCAGCACCTCGCGGTGGCGGACGACCCCGTCCTTGTCGATCACGAACACCGCGCGCTTCGCGATCCCCTTGAGCCCGATCATCTCCTCGTTGAACACGCCGTAGTCCCGGATCGCCTGCTTGTTGAAGTCGCTCAGCAGCGGGAAGGTCAGCCCCTGCGCCTCCTGGAAGGCCTTCAGCGTAAAGAAAGTATCGACGCTGATCCCGTACACCTGCGCGCGCGCCTGGTTCAACCGCGCCATCGCGTCCCGGAACGTGCACAGCTCCTTGGTGCAGACGCTGCTGAACGCCGCAGGAAAGAACGCCAGCACGACCGGCTTGCCTCGCTGCTCGCTGAGCTTCACGGGCTGGCGATCCTGGTTCGTGAGCGTGAAGTCCGGCGCCTGCGACCCGACGTCTACAGCCATAAGCCTCCCTCTACACAATCAACTGCCGTTCGGAGTAACATTTTTGGGTTCACGAACAGGAGATCCCCTGTGATTGAGGTTCAACACCTCACGAAACGCTACGGCCGCGTCACCGCCGTCGACGACATCAGCTTTCGCGTCGAGCGCGGCGAGATTCTCGGCTTCCTCGGTCCCAACGGCGCCGGCAAAACGACGACGATGCGGATTCTCACCGGCTACATGCCGGCCACCGAAGGCAAGGCCATTGTCGCCGGATTCGACGTCTTCGACCAGCCGATCGAGGCCAAGCGCCGCACCGGCTACCTGCCCGAAACGCCGCCGCTCTATCCCGACATGAGCGTCGCGGAGTATCTGGACTTCGTGGCGAAGGTGAAAGGCGTCCCCTCGAACGGACGTCGCGAGCGCATTCGCTACGTGATGGAGCGCACGCGCATCTCCGACATGGGCGAACGGCTCACCGGCAGGCTCTCGAAGGGCTACCGGCAGCGCGTCGGCCTCGCGCAGGCGCTCATCCACAACCCGGACGTGCTGATCCTCGACGAGCCGACCGCCGGCCTCGACCCCAAGCAGATCATCGAGACGCGTCAGCTCATCAAGGAGCTCGCCGGCGATCACACGATCGTGCTGAGCACGCACATCCTGCCCGAGGTCTCGCAGACCTGCCAGCGCGTCGTCATCATCAACAAAGGGCGCGTCGTCGCGGTCGACACGCCGGACAACCTCACGGCGCGGCTGCGCGGATCGGAAACGATGTACGTGCAGGTGGACGCGGCCGGCGTCGATGCGACCGCCGTGCTGCGCCGCGTGGCCGGCGTGTCGCGCGTCGTCGAAGCGGATCGCCGCGAGGGCATCGTCGGCTACGAGGTGGAGGGCGAGCACGGCCGCGACATCCGCCGCGATCTCGCGCGCGCCGTCGTCGGCGGCGGATGGGGGCTGCTGGAGCTGCGGCCCATGCGCATGAGCCTCGAAGAAGTGTTCCTCTCGCTCACAACCGAAGACATCGACGCCGCGGCCGCCGCCAGCGGCGAGCCCGCTGTTCCCGAGGGAGCCACCGTTCCATGACGAACATCCTCGCGATTGCGCAAAAAGAGCTGAAGGCCTACTTCGCGTCGCCGATCGCGTACATCGTGATCGGCCTCTGGGCGCTGCTCTACGGCTACTTCTACACGTTCATCCT
>QHWK01000017.1 GCA_003223775.1 Acidobacteriota bacterium | reverse complement strand
AACGGCCGGCTGTACTTCGGCTCTGAGCTGAAGTCGCTGCTCGAGGCGCCCGATCTGCCGCGTGATGTCGATCTCGACGCGCTCGATCACTACCTGTCGTTCCTCTACACGCCGCGCGACGGATCGATCTTCAAAAGCGTGCGGAAGCTGCCGCCGGGCCATCTGCTGACGTGGCAGGACGGCCGCGTGTCGATCGAGCGCTACTGGCAGATGCCGGCGGCCGAGGATTTTCACGGCAGCGAAGCCGATGCGGTGCGCCAGCTGCGGGCCGTGCTGGCCGACGCCGTGAAGTGCCACCTGCTCAGCGACGTGCCGCTCGGCGCGTTCCTCTCGGGCGGCATCGACTCGAGCCTCGTCGTCGGATTGATGGCGGAGACCTCCGGCGCACGCGTCAAGACGTTCTCGATCGGCTTCGACGAGCCCGCCTTCGATGAGCTCGAACACGCGCGCCGTGTCGCGCAGCATTTCGCCACCGATCATCACGAGTTCGTCGTCAAGCCCGATGCCGTTCAGATCCTCGACGCGCTCGTCTCGCACTTCGACGAGCCGTTCGCCGACTCCTCCGCGATCCCGACGTGGTACGTGTCCGAGATGGCGCGCCGGCACGTGACGGTGGTGCTGTCGGGCGACGGCGGCGACGAGCTGTTCGGCGGCTACGACCGCTACGTGCCGCACCCGCGCGTCGTCGCGTTCGATCGCTACAGCCCGCGCGCGCTGCGGCGCGTCGCGGCGATCGCGGCGGCGCAGCTCCCGCACGGCGCGCGCGGCAAGAACTTCCTCCGCCATGTCGGCCGCGACGAGCAGGGACGCTATCTCGACGCGATCCGCTTCTTCGGCGCGGACGAAAAACCGGCGCTGCTCACCTCGGACCTCCGGCGGCAGCTCGAGGGACCGGATCCCGAGACGCGGCTCGCGCGCCACTTCGAGCGGTTCGCCGGCCTGCCGTGGCCGAGCCAGATGATGCGATTCGACGCCGAAACCTACCTGCCGGAAGACGTGCTCACGAAAGTCGATCGCATGAGCATGGCGCACTCGATCGAGTCGCGAGTGCCGCTGCTCGACAACGAGGTGATGGCGCTTGCGGCCTCGCTGCCGGCGGCGATGAAGATAAAGAACGGCCGGCGCAAGCACGTGCTGAAGGAAGTGGCGGCGACGCTGCTGCCGCGCGAGATTCTCGATCGGCGCAAGCAGGGATTCGGCGTGCCCCTCGGCGTCTGGTTCCGCGGCAACCTGCGCGAGCTGTTCGCCGACACGCTGCTCTCGCCCGCCAGCCTCCAGCGCGGCTACTTCCAGCCGGCGTTCGTCCGGCAGATCGTCGACGAGCATCTCTCGGGCAAGCGCGACCACACGCTGCGCCTGTGGCAGCTCGTCGTGTTCGAGCGCTGGCATCAGCAGTACGTCAATTCTTTTCCACTCTCTACACCGGCGTTTCCGTCGGCCAGAGCCGTACAGTCGCGCTGACGGAACTGCGAGCGGCTTTTCCTGCATTTCAGTGGCACCTGCCTTGCTCAGATTGGGGCCGTGGCGCATACGGCCCCGCTCCCGATCGCGATCGTGATGACGAGCTTCGAGCCTGGCGGCACCGAGCGCCAGATGATCGAGCTGGTTCGCCGTCTGGATCGCGCGCGCTGGACGGTGCACGTCGCCTGCTTCGAGGGCAAAGGCGCCTGGTTTCCGCGGGCGGCTGAGGTAGCGGCGTCGGTCGCCGAATTCCCGGTGCGCTCGTTCAAGAGCGCGCGCACGGCGCGCCATATCGCCGCCTTCGCGCGCTGGTGCCGCGCCAATCAGATGGCGATCGTCCACACGACCGAGCTCTACTCGAACATCTTCGGCCTTCCCGGCGCGGCGCTCGCGGGCGTGCCGGTGCGCATCGGCAACCGCCGCGAGATCAATCCCGACAAGAGCGGCGCGCAGATCGCCATGCAGCGCGCGGCCTACGCGTTCGCCCACACCGTCGTCGCGAATTCGCGCGCGGCCGCAGCCCGGCTGCGGGCCGAGCGCGTGCCCGCGCGCAAGATCGCCATCGTGCCGAACGGCGTGGACTTCGATCGCGTGCGCGATCACCAGCCGCGGCCGCGGCTTCGCAAAGTGGTCGTCGTCGCAAACCTGCGCCGCGAAAAGGGGCACGACGTGCTGATCGACGCAGCCGTCGACGTCCTGCGCCGCTTCCCCGACGCCGCGTTCGAGATCGTCGGCGGCGGCCCGGAGCTCGAGCCGCTGCTCGCGCGCGCGGAGCAGCGGGGCGTCCTGCACGCGTTCACCTTCCTCGGCCATCGCGACGACGTTCCGGCGCGGCTGGCGGATGCCGACCTCTTCGTGCTGCCGTCGCGATCGGAGGCGTTTCCCAACGCCGTGCTCGAAGCAATGGCCGCCGGCCTGCCGGTCGTCGCGTCCGGCGTCGGCGGGATTTTGGAGCTCGTCGACGACGGCCGCACGGGCCTGCTCGCGCCGGCCGGCGAGGCGCAGCCGCTGGCGGAGCGCATCGCCGCGCTGATGGCCGATCCGATCCTCGCGGCGCGTCTCGGCGCCGCCGCGCGCGACGCCGCGCGGGCGCGCTACTCCTTCGATCGCATGGTTGCGGCGTTCGATTCCATCTATTCGTCCGAGCTCACGCGCCGCGGCGTCGTCGCCGCGGACCAACCCCAATGGGCGGCTTCCTGACATGTGCGGCATCGCCGGCAAATTCAATTTCGACTCTGCAAATCCGATCGATCGTGAACGCCTCTCCGCGATGACGAGCGTCATCGCGCACCGCGGCCCCGACGCCGACGGGTTCTACGTCGGCGAGGGCATCGGCCTCGGCCACCGTCGTCTCAGCATCATCGACCTTTCGACCGGCGATCAGCCGCTGGCGAACGAGAACGGCACGATCTGGATCGTCTTCAACGGCGAGGTCTACAACTTCGCCGAGATCCGCGCCGAGCTCGAGGCGCACGGCCACTGGTTCCGCACGCACTCGGACACCGAGGTGATCGTGCACGCGTACGAGCAGTGGGGCGACCGCGCGGTCGATCGCTTCCGCGGCATGTTCGCCTTCGCGCTGTCGGCTCCGAGATCAAGGCGCTGCTCGAGGATCCCGACGTGCCGCGCGGCTGGAGCCCCGAAGCGCTCGACGCCTACCTCGCGCTTCAGTACGTGCCGTCGCCGCAGACGATGTACTCGGGGATCTTCAAGCTGCCGGCGGCGCATCTGCTGGTGGCCGAGCGCGGCCGCGTGTCGGTGCGCCGCTACTGGGATCTGCCGTTCACCGGCGACGGCGATCCCGCGCGCGAGGATCAGTATCTCGAGCAGCTCGAGGCGCTCGTCGCCGAATCGGTGCGGCTGCGTCTCATCAGCGACGTGCCGCTCGGCGCGTTCCTCTCGGGCGGCATCGACTCGACCGCCGTCGTCGCCGCGATGGCCGATGCGTGCGGCGCCGACCGCGTCGTGACGACGTCGGTCGGCTTCGACGAGCACGCGTTCAACGAGCTCGAGTACGCGCGCACCGTGGCGCGCCATCTCGGCGTGCGGCAGCACGAGAAGATCGTGAAGCCCGACGTCGCGGATCTGCTGCCGAAGCTCGCGTGGCATCTCGACGAGCCGTTCGCCGATTCGTCGGCGGTGCCGACCTACTACGTGTCGAAGGCGGCGCGCGAGCACGTCACCGTCGCGTTGTCGGGCGACGGCGGCGATGAGCTCTGGGCGGGCTACGCGCGCCACCGCGTCGAACAGTGGGAGACGGCGGCGCGGCAGTGGCTCGGGCCGACCGGCGGCCGGATCGCCGGGCGCGTGGCGGCGCGGCTGCCGATCGGCGTCAAGGGGACGCGATCGCTGCGCCATCTCGCGCTCTCGCCCGCCGAGGCGTGCGCGCGGAAGCACGCCTACGGGTTGTTCGAGGGCGGCGTTCGCGGATCGCTCTACGCGGCCGACTTCGCGCGAGAGGTGCGCGATGCCGATCCATTCGCCGGCTTCCGCCTGGCGTACGACTCGTGTCCCTCGCCCGATCCGATCGATCGCGCGCTCTACGTCGACGTGAAGACCTATCTGGTCGACGACATCATGACGAAGGTCGACAAGATGAGCATGGCGGTGTCGCTCGAGTCGCGCGAGCCGCTGCTCGATCACAAGCTGCTCGAGTTCGCGGCGACGGTGCCGTCGGCGCTGAAGCTGAAGAACGGGCGCGGGAAGCATCTCCTCCGCCGCCTGCTCGAGCGGCGCATCCCGAAGTCGATCGTCGATCGGCCGAAGCACGGGTTCGAGGCGCCGATCGGCGAATGGCTGCGCGGTCCGCTGGCGCCGATGGTCGACGGGCTGCTCGGCGACGGCCGCCTGCGCGACCGCGGCGTGTTCGACGATCGCGCGGTCGCGGCGCTGTGGGCCGAGCACCGCGACGGCGCCCGCGATCATCGTCACCGGCTCTGGAGCCTGGTGATGCTCGAGCTCTGGTTCAGACAGTTCGTCGACGGCAGGGCGCAGGCGCCGGACGCGCAGCGGCGGCCGTCCGCGCTGGAGGCGGCGTAACGATGTGCGGCATTGCAGGAATCGTCGCGGTCGACAAGCTGCGTGACGACGCGCCGATGCGCGCGGTCCGCATGCGCGACATCATCACGCACCGCGGGCCGGACGACGCGGGGCTGCACTGGGACGACGCCGCCGCGCTGGCGCACCGGCGCCTCAGCATCGTCGATCTGAGCACCGGCCAGCAGCCGTTGTCGAACGAGGACGGCAGCATCTGGGTGACCTTCAACGGCGAGATCTACAACCACGCGTCGATCCGCTCGGAGCTCGAGGCGCACGGCCACCGGTATCGCACGAAGTCCGACACCGAGACCATCGTCCATGCCTACGAGCAGTGGGGCGACGCGTGCGTCGAGCGCTTCCGCGGCATGTTCGCGTTCGCGTTGTGGGACGCGCCGCGCAAGCGGCTGCTGCTCGTTCGCGATCGGCTCGGCATCAAGCCGCTCTACTGGACGAGGACGCGCGAGGCGCTGCTCTTCGCGTCGGAGATCAAAGCCATCCTTGCGAGCGATCTCGTACAGGCCGAGCCGAATTACGACGTGCTGCCGGAGGTGCTGAGCACGCGCTACACCTCGGGCAGCGACACGCTCTTCAAGGGGATCCACAAGCTGCTGCCGGGCCACCTGCTCGTCTTCGAGCGCGGCGAGATCACGATTCGGCAGTATTGGGATCTGCCGCAACGTGAGGATCAGCCATCTGCCGTCAGCCATCAGCGATCAGCCATCAGCCATGACGTGGTTCCACGATTCCGCGAGCTGCTCGAGGAGTCGGTCCGCCTGCGGTTGATGTCGGACGTTCCGCTCGGCATGTTCCTCTCGGGTGGCATCGACAGCAGCGCGATCGCCGCGATCATGGCGCGCATGATCGATCGCCCGCTGCAGACCTTCTCGGTCGCGTTCAAGGACCGCGCGTTCAACGAGCTGGAGTACGCCCGCGAGGTCGCGCGCGCGATCCGCGCCGACTCGCACGAGATCGTCATCGACGACCGCGACTTCTTCGGCGCGCTTCCGAAGCTGGTGTGGCACGAGGACGAGCCGATCGCGCACACGTCGAGCGTGCCGCTGTACTTCGTGTCGAAGCTCGCGCGCGAGCACGTCACCGTCGTCCTCACCGGAGAAGGGAGCGACGAGCTGCTCGCCGGCTACGGCAAGTACCCGCGCGTCGCGTTCAACTGGCGCGCCGGCACGGTGTACGAGCGCGTGATGCCGCCGGCGCTGCGCCGATCGATCGCGCAGGGCGTCGTGCCGCGGCTGCCGCGCCGGCTCGCGCGCTACGCGACGCGATCGTTCCTCGCGATGGACCGCTCGCCCGAGGCGATGTTCTTCGACAACTTCGCGTCGATCCGCCTCGCCGATCAGCGGAGGCTGCTCGCGCCCGGGCTGCGCGATCTCGCGACGCGGCGCAACGCCTACGGCCCGTCGGTCGGCTACTTCAACATGCCGACCGGGACGAGCACGCTCCTCGATCGGCTCCTCTACGCCGACATCAAGACGTATCTCGTCGAGCTGCTCATGAAGCAGGACCAGATGAGCATGGCGACCTCAATCGAGAGCCGCGTGCCGTTCCTCGATCACAAGCTCGTCGAGTACGCCGCGGCGCTGCCCGACGAGTGGAAGCTGCAAGGCTGGACGACCAAGCGCGTGCTGCGGGAGGCGATGAAGGGCCTGCTGCCGGAATCGATTTTGAGCCGGCCGAAGATGGGATTCCCCGTGCCGTTCGCCGGCTGGACGCGCGGCGCGTGGAACGGCGTCGTCCGCGAAGTGCTGCTCGATCGGCGATCGCGCGAGCGCGGCCTCATCGATCCGATGGCGGTCGATCGTCTCCTGCGCGATCACCGGACGGGGCGCACCGACGGCGGCGATCGCCTGTGGACGCTCCTCAACCTCGAGCTCTGGCACCGCACGTTCATCGACCACGAAGGAGTGCAGACGCTACCCCATGCGGATACTGTGGCTGAAGTCGGATCTGCTGCTGCCGCTTGACAAGGGCGGAAAGCTGCGCACGTGGCACCTGATGCGCCACCTGGCGCGGCGCCACGAGATCACCTATCTCGCGTTCGCGGAGCCGGACACGCCGGCGTCCGACGTCGACGGCATGCGCGAAGTTGCCGCGCGCGTCGAGACGATCGCCCGCAGCGAGCCGGCGAAGGGGACGCTCCGCTTCTACGCCGACGCGGCGATGCACGTGATCGATCCGCTGCCGTACGCGGTCGGCAAGTACCGCTCGCGCGCCTTCAGACAGCGCGTCGAGGCGCTCGTCGCCGAGCGGCCGTTCGATGTGATCGTGTGCGACTTCCTGTTTCCGGCGGTGAACCTGCCGAAAAGGCTCCCCTGCCCCGCAGTCATCTTCACGCACAACGTCGAGTCGGAGATCTGGCGGCGCCATGCCGAGACGAAGAGCCGATGGCTCGGCCGCATGCTCTACGGCGCGCAGTACCGCCGCATGCTCCGCTACGAAGGGCGCACGCTCGCCCGCTTCGACGGCGTGCTCGCCGTGTCCGATGTCGACGGCCAGACGTTCACGCGCCTTTACCCCGGCGCCGTGAAGCAGCCGGTTCACGTCGTCCAGACCGGCGTCGACACGGATTACTTCACGCCCCAATCACGCAATCCGCAATCCCGCAATCCGCAATCCGCAATCCGCAATACACATCTCGTGTTCACCGGCTCGATGGACTGGCTGCCGAACGAAGACGCGATGCAGTTCTTCTGCCGCGACGTGTTGCCGCTCGTCCGCGCCGAGGCGCCGGACACGACGCTCACGATCGTCGGCCGCGCGCCGACGCCGGCCGTGAAGCGCTTGGCCGACGACCACGCCGGCGTCCGCGTCACTGGCCGCGTGGACGACGTGCGGCCGTTCGTGCGCGACGCGGCGGTGTACGTCGTGCCGCTGCGGATCGGCGGCGGGACGCGCCTGAAGATCTTCGAGGCGATGGCGATGGGCAAGGCCGTCGTCTCGACGACGGTGGGCGCCGAAGGGCTGCCGGTGGTCGACGGCACGCACGTCGTGCTGGCCGATGATCCGCGCGGGTTCGCGGACGCGATCCTCCGGCTGATGCGCGATCCGGCGACGCGCGGCGCGCTCGAAGCGTCGGCGCGCGCGCTGGTCCTCGAGCGCTACGACTGGTCGGCGGTGGCAGGGCAATTGGAAGACGCGCTCCTGAGGATGGCGCGCGCGTCGGCGTCGGAGGTCCGCGAAGGCGCGCGGCTGCGCGCATCCGTGGGAGCGGGCCTGTAGGGAGAACTTCATTTGGAGGACCGGCCTGCGGGGCGGCCCTCGAGGGCGACATGAGAGTTTCCGTTTTCGGTCTGGGATATGTGGGCAGCGTGTCCGCGGGATCGTTCGCCGCCGACGGGCACGACGTGATCGGCGTCGACGTGAACGCCGAGAAGGTCGCGGCGATCAACGCGGGCCGCAGTCCGATCGTCGAGCCGGGCCTCGACGATCTGCTCGCGCGCAACGCCGCCGAAGGCCGGCTGCGCGCGACGACGAACACCGCGGAGGCGATCGCCGACACGGAGGTGTCGCTGCTGTGCGTCGGCACGCCGAGCCGGAAGAACGGCAGCCTCGACCTCACGTATCTCGAGCGCGTCAGCGAGGAGGTCGGCGCCGCGCTCGCGGGCAAGTCGACCTATCACGTCGTCGTGGTGCGCAGCACCGTCCTGCCCGGCACGACGCACGGCGTCGTCATCCCGGCGCTCGAGCGGACGTCGGGCAAGAAGTACGGCGACGGCTTCGGCGTCTCGGTGAACCCGGAGTTTCTCCGCGAGGGGACGGCGCTGAAGGACTTCCGCAAGCCGCCGCTCACGCTCGTCGGCCACAACCACGCAGCCGACGCGAGCGGCACGATCGCGCTGTATCAGGCGATCGACGCGCCGCTCGTGAGCACCAGCATCCGCGTCGCCGAGATGATGAAGTACACCAGCAACACGTGGCACGCGCTGAAGGTCGTCTTCGCGAACGAGATTGGCAACGTGTGCAAGAAGCTCGGCGTCGACAGCCACGAGGTGATGGACATCTTCTGCCGCGACGAGAAGCTCAACCTCTCGTCGTACTACCTGAAGCCGGGGTTCGCGTTCGGCGGCTCGTGCCTGCCGAAGGACGTGCGCGCGCTGCAGTACCGAGCGAAGGAGCTCGACGTCGAGCTGCCGGTCATCGCGCAGATTCTCCCGAGCAACAGGCAGCAAATCCAGAACGCGCTCGATCAGGTGCTCGACACGGGCCGCAAGCGCGTCGGCCTCCTCGGCTTCAGCTTCAAGGCGGGCACCGACGACCTGCGCGAGAGCCCCATCGTGATTCTCGCCGAGGCGCTGCTCGGCAAAGGCGTGTCGCTGAAGATCTACGACAGGAATGTGTCGCTCGCGAAGCTGGTCGGCGCGAACAAGGAGTACATCGAGAAGCAGATTCCTCACCTCTCGTCGCTGCTCTGCAACACGATCGACGAGGTCATCGATGGCTCCGAGGTGATCGTCGTCGGCAACCAGTCGCCGGAGTTCAGCGACGCGCTGACGAAGACGCGCAAGGATCAGATCGTCATCGATCTCGTGCGGCTGCCGATTTACGGATCGCTCCTGCAGGCCGAGTATCGCGGCATCTGCTGGTAGAGGCCGCGTGCGCACACTCCTCATCTGCCACGAGGGCGCGGATCTCGATCGCGAGGGGCTCGCGCGCTGGTTCGGATCCTTTTCGACGTTGGCCGGCGTCGTGGTGATTCGCGAGCCGCGCGGCCGGCTGCGCAAGCGGATCGCGCGCGAGATCGAGCGCGTCGGCCTCTGGCGGTTTCTCGACGTGCTCGCGTTCCGCGCGTACTACGTGGTGGCGCAGGCGGCGGCCGATCGCGCGTGGGAGCGGCGCGAGCTCGAGCGGCTGCGCGCCGCCTATCCGCAGCGGCCGGATGCGCCGGAGCTGATCGTCTCGTCGCCGAACTCGAAAGAGGCCGAAGCGTTCGTCCGCGCGCAGCGTCCGGATCTCGTCGTCGCGCGCTGCAAGACGCTGCTCGCCGAGCGTGTCTTCTCGATTCCGCGGCTCGGCACGTTCGTGATGCACCCGGGCATCTGCCCCGAGTATCGCAACGCCCACGGCTGTTTCTGGGCGAAGGCGTCGGGCGATGACGGCAACGTCGGCATGACGCTCTTGCGCATCGACAAGGGCGTCGACACGGGGCCGGTCTTCGGGTACTTCCGCGTCGCCGCCGACGCCCGCGAATCGCACGTCGTCACGCAGCACCGCGTCGTCACCGAGCAGCTCGACGCGATCCGCGACATGCTGCTGGCGATTGAAGCGGGCACGGCGCCGCCGATCGACACCAGCGGACGCCGATCGGCCGCGTGGGGCCAGCCGTGGTTGAGCTCGCTGATCAAGATCCACGCTCGCTCGACCACGGAAGTCAAAAGCGAAAAGTTAAAAGTGAAAAGTGAAGGAGCAAAAGTCTAAACGTGAAGGACAAGATGAAAAAGGACGTCACATTCTGAGTTCGAACTTCATGTTTCTGACTCCCTGATTTCTGGACTTTCAACTTTTAACTTTTAACTTTTAACTTTTAACTTTTTCCGATGACCGCTCTCATGTATCACGACGTCGTGGCGGCCGGCGCCGAGGACACGAGCGGATTCCCGGGCCGCGACGCCGCGCTCTACAAAGTGACGCCGCAGCAATTCGCCGCGCACTTGGACGCCATTCGAGCCGCCACGCCTTCCCCGCCCGAGGCGCCCGACCTGCCTGACCCGCCCGACCTGCCCGACCCGCTTGACCTGCCCGACCCTGTGATCACGTTCGACGACGGTGGGATCAGCGCGATGACGGCGGCGGATCTCCTCGAGGCGCGCGGTTTTTCGGGGCATTTCTTCGTCACGGTGAACTTCGTCGGCACGCGCGGCTTCGTCGGCAAGGACGACATCCGCGAGCTCGCGCGCCGCGGCCACGTCGTCGGCAGCCACTCGTGCTCGCATCCGCTGCGCATGGGCCGATGCGCGTGGCCGCAGCTCGTCGACGAATGGACGCGCAGCCGCGCCGCGCTCGAGGACATCCTCGGCGCCGATGTTCGCGTCGCGTCGGTGCCGGGCGGCGACTTCGCGCCGCCGGTTGCGGAGGCGGCGGCGCAGGCGGGCTTCGCAACGCTCTTCACCTCCGAGCCGACGTGCGCATCGCGATCGGCCTTCGGCCTGGCGCTCCACGGACGCTTCACGATCCAGACGTGGACGAGCACGGCGGCCGTCGCCGGGCTGGCCGCCGGCGCGTGGCTGCCGCGCGCGCGGCAGGCGCTCCTGTGGAACGCCAAGAAGATGTCGAAGCGCCTCGGCGGCGATCGC
Organism: Acidobacteriota bacterium; assembly: GCA_003223775.1. GTDB lineage: Bacteria > Acidobacteriota > Vicinamibacteria > Vicinamibacterales > CAVVIG01 > QHWK01. The sequence goes on along the minus strand of QHWK01000017.1, from coordinate 524 downwards.
TACCTGCAGCTGCGCAAGATCGTCCTCGGCTACGGCAATGAAGTTCGATGGGGAGATCGGAATTAGGAATTTGGAATTTGGAATTTGGAATTATTTGGAATCTGGAATTCGTGCCACGGCGGCCGGCGGCGCGGACGACGATATAATTCCGGGCCATGACACGCATTCTGACGTTCCTGGTCGCACTCCTTCCCGTAGCCGCATTCGCGCAAGACACGCAGACTGAAAAAGAAGCCGCCCGCGACGTGCTCAAGAAGATGGCGGCGCTCGAGCAGTCGCTCGACGTGCCAGGCCTCGTCGCGCGGCTGACGGCGCCCAACGCCGACCGCGATCAGATCGTCGCCCGCGTGAAGGAGCTGATGGACAAGGAGCTCCTCGCGATGGGCGACGACATCGCGACCCATCCGGAGATCGGCTTCGAGGAAACGCGATCGGTGAGCAAGCTGACCGACTACCTGCGGCAGCACAACTTCAGCGTCGAGACGGGGAGCGGCGGACTCTCGACCGCGTTCGTCGCGAAGTTC
>QHWK01000601.1 GCA_003223775.1 Acidobacteriota bacterium | reverse complement strand
CGTCTGCTTCGAGGGCGCCTTCCACGGACGGACGCTGCTCACGCTCAGCCTCACGAGCAAGTACGGCCTGTTCAAGAGCGGCTTCGGTCCGTTCGCGCCGGAGATCGTACGGCTGCCGATGCCGGACGTGTATCGCACGCCGCACGGGATGACGGCCGAGCAGGCGGTCGACTTCGGCATCCGGCAACTCGAGCATGCGCTCGTCGCGCAAATCGATCCACGGGCCGTCGCCGCGATCGTCGTCGAGCCGGTGCAGGGCGAGGCCGGGTTCGTACCCGTGCCGCCGCGTTTTCTGCGCCGCGTGCGCGAGCTGTGCACCGAGCACGGCATCGTGCTCATCGCCGACGAAGTGCAATGCGGCATGGGCCGCACGGGGCGGCTGTTCGCCGTCGAGCACTACGACATCGTGCCCGATCTCGTCACCACCGCGAAATCGCTGGGCGCCGGCATGCCGATCGCCGCGGTCACCGGACGCGCGGAGATCATGGACGCCTCGCATCTCGGCGGCGTCGGCAGCACCTACGGCGGAAGCCCCGTCGCGTGCGCGGCCGCGATCGAAGCGGTGAACATCATCCGGCGGCCGGAATTCCTCGCGCACGCGCGCCGTCTCGGCGACGTGATGCGCGGCGTGATGGAGGGCTGGAAGGCGGCGTTTCCGATCGTCGGCGACGTGCGCGGGCTCGGCCCGATGATGCTCGCCGAGTTCGTGCGCGATCGCGGCTCGAAGGCGCCGGCGGCGCCCGAGCACACGCTCGAGATCGTCCGCGAGGCGGTGTCGCGCGGCGTCGTCGTCATGCGCGCGGGGCTGTACAGCAACTGTGTGCGCCTGCTGCCGCCGCTCGTCATCCCCGAGGACATGCTGCGCGAAGGCCTCGACGAGGTCGGCCGCGCGATCGAGATCGTCTCCGTCAGGCGCGCCGGCGTGCCTGCGTAAGCGTGCGGCCGTGAACGATCTCGTCTTCTACAACGGCCGCGTGCTGACGCAGGCGGCGCCGGCGGTCGCGACGGCCGCCGCGGTTCGCGCCGGCCGCATCGCGGCGGTCGGCGAGTCGGCGGATCTTTTGCGCGCGTCGAACGGCCGCGCGACGCGCATCGACCTCGGCGGCCGCACGCTGATTCCCGGCTTCAACGATGCGCACGCGCACGTCTGGAAGATCGGCCATCTGCTGACGTCGATGCTCGATCTGCGCCGCACGTCGAGCCTCGACGCGCTCGTCGACGACGTGCGGCGGTTCGCGGATCGCGCGCCGGAGGACGCCTGGGTGCTCGGGCGCGGCTACAACGAGGCGGCGCTGCGGGAGCGACGCGCGCCCACGCGCAGCGATCTCGATCGCGCGTCGCCGCGCCGGCCGGTCGTGCTGACGCGGACGTGCGGGCACATCTATGCGGTCAACAGCGCGGCGCTGGCGCGCGCCGGCATCGGCGCGGGCACCGAGGCGCCGCCGGGCGGCGCGATCGAGCGCGACGACCGCGGCGAGCCGACGGGCCTGCTGCGCGAGACCGCGATGGGGCTCGTCAACCGCGTGCTGCCGCCGCCGGGCGCGGGCGACTACGAGCGGATGATCGCCGCCGCGCTCGGCCATCAGTTGACGCTCGGCATCACCTCGTCGTCGGACTGCGGCGTGGCGCCGCCGCTCGTCGCCGTCTATCGATCGCTCGATGCGAATGGCGCGCTGCCGGCGCGCGTCAACGTGATGCCGCTTCGAAAAGTGGACGGCGAGGCCGCGCCCGTTCCGCTGCCGGAGCGGTTCGTCTCCGACATGCTGCGCGTCGACACGGTCAAGTTTCTCGCCGACGGCGGCCTCAGCGGCGCGACGGCGGCGTTGAGCGTCGACTACAAGCATGCGCCGGGCAAAGGCCTGCTGCGGTTCTCGCGCGAGGAGCTCGAGGGACTTTGCCGCGAGTCGCACGACGCCGGCTGGCGGATCGCCACGCACGCGATCGGCGACGTCGCGATCGATCAGGTGCTGTCGATCTACGAGAGGCTCGACCCGGCGCGCGGCCTCACGCATCGCATCGAGCATTTCGGCCTGCCGACGCGGCAGCATCTCGCGCGCGCGGCGGCGCTCGGCGTCACGGCGGCGCCGCAGGCGATTTTCATCCGAAGCCTCGGGCGGAATTTCCGGAGCTACCTGCCCGACGCGCTGCTGCCGCGCGCCTACCCGATCCGCGCGATGCTCGACGCGGGCGTGCGCGTTGCGCTCTCGTCGGACGCGCCGGTCGTCGAAGACGACAACCCGCTCGCCGGCATGATGGCGGCCGTCACGCGCCGCGACAGCGAGGGCGCGCTCATCGCGCCCGAGCAGGCGATCACGGCGGGCGAGGCGCTGCACGCCTACACCGCCGCCGGCGCTGCGGCGACCGGCGACGACGACAATCGGGGCGCGATTGCGGCCGGGATGTGGGCCGACCTGGCCGTGTTGTCCGGCGATCCGCTCGCCGTCGAGCCCGACGCGCTTCCGGAACTCTCCGTCGACATGACGATCGTCGGCGTCGCGATCGCCAACATCAACAACGTGCCGCCGGTCGCCGTCTACGGCCGGACGTCGCTCGTGCTCTCGGCGATCGCGTTCGCGACGTTCTTCGTGCCGGAAGCGATCGCCGTCCTCGTCCTCGCGCGGCGCTATCCAGGCGAGGGCGGCATCTATCTCTGGACGCGCCGCGAGTTCGGCGACGTGCACGGGTTTCTCTCCGGCTGGTGCTACTGGACCAACAACCTGTTCTACGTGCCGGTGCTGCTCGTCTACATGGCGGGCATCTTCGCGTTCGCCGGCGGCGAGGCGCGCGCCGCGACGCTCGTGAATGAGAAACTGTTCGTCGCCGCCGTCGCCTTCGGATGGCTGGCGATCATCGCGGCGGCGAACGTGCGCGGCCTCGCGATCGGCAAATGGATTCAGAACGTCGGCGGGCTGAGCGCGTTTCTGAGCGTCGGCCTCGTGCTCGCCGCGGCCGTTGTCGCGCGCGCGAGCGGCGCCGCCGCGCCCGCCCCGGCCGCGACGCCGATCACCTGGGAGATGACGACGAGCTTCGCCGTCATGTGCGTACCTGCTCGTCACCGGCGCGGTGCTGACGCTCGTGCCGGTCGATCGCCTCGGCGTGATTCAGGGCGTCATGCAGGCGGTGACCGCCGGCGCGAACGCGGGCGGCATCGGCTGGATCGTCGTGCCGCTCGCGATCGTGATGGGCCTCGCCACGGGCGGCGCCGCGTCGGCATGGTTCGCCGGCTCGTCGCGCATTCCGTTCGTCGCGGGACTCACGAGCGCGCTGCCGGCGCCGCTCGGCCGCGTGCACCCGCGCTGGGGATCGCCGCACGTCGCGTTGATCACGTGCGCCGTGCTGGCGGCTCTGTTCACCGCGTTGTCGCTCACCGGGTCGAGCGTCGCCGAGGCGTATCAGGTGCTGCTCAAGGCGGCGGTCGTGATTCAGCTGATCCCGTTCGCGTACCTGTTCCTCGCGCTCGTGAAGACCACGCGCACAGGCGCCGCCGCGCGCGCAGCCGGCGTCGTCGGGCTGTGCACGACCCTCGTCGGCCTCTGCGCCGCGTTTCTGCCGACGGCCGACGTCGCGAGCGTGCCGCTCTTCGAGACGAAGATGATCGCCGGCGTCGTCGGACCGACGGCGCTCGGCTGGGTTCTGTTCAAACGCGCGCGGCGCCTCGAGCGCGAGGCCGCCGCATGACGAGAGGCGGACCGTGGCAGACGACCGACGATTGAATGCGGATCGCGACCTCGGGATGAACCGGCCGATCGCGCGCCGCGACTTCCTGAACGGTGTGGCAATCGGCATCGGCGGCGCGATGGCCGCCGATCT
>QHWK01000600.1 GCA_003223775.1 Acidobacteriota bacterium | reverse complement strand
TCCGACGCGACGCCGGCGTAGCGCACGACCACGTCGTCCCACCCGGCGTACCACGCGCGGATTTCCTCTTTGCGGTGAAAGCTCGTGAAGCCGGCGCTGTAGTGATCGAAGTTGTTGTGCTGATCGGGAGAGAAGAACAGGACCTGGCGTCCGACGAGATAGAGCACGGGTCCCACAAACGGAATCTTCGCGAGGAGCTTGCCGGCGGCGGTCAGCGCCAGACAGAAATTCCACGTCGTCCGGTACGACGCCTTCGTCGTCCAGCAGCGGAGTGCGCGGTTCACGGCGTACAACGCCCGATTGCCCTGGCCGTGCATGAAGATCGAGAAGAATCCGCCGGGCCGCACGAGCGGCTGGATGCGCTCGAACGCGCCTCTGGCGTCGGGCGTGTGGTGCAGCACGCCGACGGCGTAGACGACGTCGAACGTGTCCGCCCGGAACGGCAGCTTGAACAGATCCGCCTGGACGACGGTGACGTCGGGTCGATCGCTGACGTTGCCCTGCGCCGTCTCTACGGCCGCCGAGATGTCCACCGCGACGACGCGCGCGCCCCAGTCGTTCACGAGCCGCGCGTACCGTCCGTTGCCGCAGCCGGCGTCGAGCACGAGCGCTCCACGAAAGTCGGACGGCACGGTGCGCGTGTATTCGAGGAAGATGTCGCGCTCGGCCTGCCGTTCGGGCGCCGAGTGGCCGTGCTCGGGATAGAGCGTCGTCCATTCGTAGCCGAACGAATCGCGGGTGCGCGCCTGATCGGCGCCGAGCGCGTGCTGCACGAAGCGCGGCACGCCGCCGACGATCGGAAACGCGTGGCCGCCGGCGCACGCGAGCGTCCCCGCCGAGACGACGTCGCCGCTCTGCTCCGCCGCGTCGAGGCGCAGCGCGCCGCGACACTCGGGGCAGACGATCAGATCCAGGAGCCACGATCGCATCGCGCAGGTCCGGCCTTACGGGAGCTCCTTCACGAGGATGTTGCGGAACTGCACGAGGCTCGGCGGCGCGACCCAGACGCCGTCTTTCTTTTCGCCGTGATGCTGCAGCGCCAGAGGCCCGCGCGCGTCGACGCCGGGCAGTTCCGCCTGGCTGATGACCTCCTCGCCGTTGAGCACGACGGTGAGCCGCGTGCCGCGCATCGTGATCTCGAACGTGTTCCACTGGCCGATGTCGTGATCCGCATTGCGCTTCGGCGTCACGCCGGCGCGCACCGCGGCCGGCATCGCGCGATCGGTTCGGTAGCCGTACACCTCGCCGGATCCAATCGGCCAGCACCAGATGTTGACCTGCGCCTTGCTCGAACCTCGCAGGTAGATGCCGGAATCGGCGTCGGGCACGGCGATTCGAATCTCGCGGCCCTCGGCGTCTTTCTTGTGCGTCCCGTCGAAGCGGATGATCGGCACCGACGGGTTGACGTACGGCGTGGCCTTGAGGCGCCAGTCGACCTTCAGCACGAAATCGCCGAACGATCGCTCGGTCCACAGGCTCTTCTCGCCGCTGGCCTCGCTTGCGGCGTCGTAATCGATCACGCCGTCGACGACGCGCCAGTGTCCGTTGTCGCCCGCGGGGACCTTCCAGCCGGCGAGGTCGCGGCCGTTGAAGAGCGGGGCGAAGTCCGACGCGGCGCGGCCAGCCGGCGCGGCGGCTCCGACGCCGAGGCCGACGAGCGCGGCGATCGCAATGATGGAGCGCGTTGCGTTTCGCATGCGCGGTAGTTTAGGCTACCGGACCCGGCCATGCCTACCGTCGATCGCAAGCTGGGCGTCGCGATATCCGGCATCGGCTGGTGCGCCTCGCAGCACATCGCGGCCTTCCTCCGCAATCCTCACACGCAGGTCACGTGGCTCTGCGCGCGCGACCCGGCGCGGGCGCGCGCAAACCTCGAACGCTACGGCCTCCAGCTGCCGGACGCGCGGATCACGACCCGCTACGAAGACGTGCTCGCCGCGTCCGACGTCGACATCGTGTCGATTGCGACGCCGAATCATCTGCACGCGGCCGAAGCGGTCGCCGCGGCGGCAGCCGGCAAGCACCTGCTCCTCGAAAAACCGACGGGGCTCGACGTCGACGAGCTGATCCGGATCCGCGATGCCGTCCGGCGCGCCCGCGTGCGCACGATCGTCTCGTTCGAGCTGCGGTTCAATCCGTACTTGAAGTTCGTGCGCTGGCTGCGGACCGAGGGGTGGCTGGGCGACATCCGGTTCGCGCGCACGCAGTACCTGTCGCACGTCACCGACTGGTACAGCGGCTGGAACTGGGTCCGGACGCGCGCGAGCGGACGCAGCCATCTGCTCGCGGCCGGCTGCCACGCGGTCGATGCGCTGCGCTGGTGCTCGGGCCTCGAGCCGATCGCCGTGAGCGCGTTCCACACGCGGTTCACCGAAGGCTACGAGTACCCGACGTCGATCGTCGCCAACATGACGCTCGAACGATCCGCGCTCGGCCA
>QHWK01000599.1 GCA_003223775.1 Acidobacteriota bacterium | reverse complement strand
GCATTCCGATTCGGCCCATGCGGCAGCTCCCTTGTTGGCGTAAATTGTACCACCGTTACGCACCGAGCGCCCGCCAGGCCAGGCGTACTTCCAATGTCTTTATGAGCCGCCACTTGAGCGTCGCGTAGTTCTGGCGCCCCGCGATCAGATCGGTCATCACGCTGCGCACTGCGGCGCTCTGGTCGAGCGCGCGGAGCAGCAGCCGGACGAAAGCGGGCCGCAAAAAGCCCGCTTTCAGCCGCGCGGCCCGCGCGAGCTCCGACGTCAGCTCGTCCCGGATTGGCTCGATGCAGGCCGTCGGCCTGCCGCCGTTGGCGAGCGTCGCCGCGAGCGCGTCGGCGGAGCGCAGCGCGAAAAAAATCCCTTCTCGCGTGATCGGATCGACGAGGCCGGCGGCGTCCCCGACGAGCGCCCACCGCTCGCCGGCCAGCGGCAGCGCGTCGTAGGCGCTGGCCGGCAGCGAGGGGATCGGCCACGAGTACGGCGCGAGCCTTGCGCTCCTCGCGATCCCGGTGCGGTCGATCCACGCGCGCGTTCGCGCGCGCAGCGCCGCGGCGCCGACGCCGGCGTCGGCCTGCGCACAGATGCCGATCGCGAGATGATCGGGCCGCGGAAACGACCAGATGTAGCCGGGCGGATCGCCGGTGAGCTCGACGACGATTTCCCGGCTCGTCGCGCCGTGCGCGTAGAAGCCCGTCGCGATCGACAACTCGTCGCGGCGGAACGGCAACGCCACGCGCCGCCGCACGAGGCTGTTCGCGCCGTCCGCGCCGACGACGATGGCGGCGGTGACGCGGCCGGCAGTCGTCAGGAGCGTTGCGCCTTGCGCGTCGATCGTGAGGTCGGTGACCCTCGCGCGAATCAACCGCGCGCCGGCGCGCACCGCCGCGTCGACGAGCGCCGCGTCGAACGCCGCGCGGCTCGCCACCACGAGCGCGTCATCGTCCAGCGCAACCGTCGCTGACTCGCCGTCGGCATCGGCCATCGTCGACGTGTGGCGCCGCTCGACGGACGTGAAGCGCGCCGCGCGAACGATCGTGCGCGGAAACGCGTCGGGCGCGAGCGCATCGCCGACGAGCGCGAGCGCGCGCCCCGTCACGCCGCCGCCGCACGCCTTCTCGCGCGGATGCGACGGATCGAAGAGCGCGACGCGCGCGCCCGAGCGAGCGAGGCGACACGCTGCCCACGCGCCCGCGGGCCCCGCGCCAACGATCGCGACGTCTTCTCGCATGAACCGGGAACCGAGACCCTCGTGATACATTACGCCGCGTGGCGGATGTCGAGACCGGATGCTTTACCATCGGAGTATTTCAAGACGTCGCGTGGGCGTCGAAGGGCCTCGCGGCCTTGCAGCGCGCCGGATTTCCTGCTGAATCTCTGACGATTCTCGCGAAGGACACGCCCGAAGCCGCGGCGCTCGTCGAGAAGACGCTCGGCGCCGCCGGCGAGCGGCTCGACGTCGCGGGCATCGGCGCGATCCTCGCGCGCGGCCCGCTCGTCGACGCGCTCCAGGGCAGCGCGCGCGATCTCGCGAAGCTGGGGATCGCCGGCACGATGCGCCGCGTCGGCTTTCAGGCGCACGACGGCCGCATCTTCGAAGCGCTCGCCGGACGCGGCGGCATCCTGGTCGCGATCCGCAGCGAGCCGCGCGCGGCCGACGCGCTCGCGCTGCTGCACTCCTACGGCGGCGGCAACGCGGCGATAGGCGCCTGGACCGGCAGGGTGTGACCAGCGCGAAGTCCGGCTTGCGGTTGCCGAGCGCAGGGTGACGACCGCCTCCGAACGCGGCCTGGTGAGTTTCGGATTACGGACACAGACCGGTGGTGCTGCGCATTCGTCTCAAGAAAACAGGCTCGGCTGCTGAGGCACCCGTTTTGCAGTTGCGGCCTGAGAGACCGGTGCGCGACAATACTTCTACGAGCACTCCCTTGGCATTTCCGATGGCTGAGCCCACGCCGACGGCAGAGGTCCGCGCGAACGAATCCGCGGGCCATCTCTCGGTCCATGTCGAGGGGCAGCATCCTGTCGAGATTCCATTCCTGTTCGAGGAGACACAGAAGCGCATTGCGCCGGCCGCGGTCGCTTCCGCCGTCTGGCACGTCGTGTTCGCCGCGTTCGTCATCTTCCTGGTCCGCTTCAGTGCGCCGAGCGGCGCGACGCCGGCTGTCCTGCCCGAACAACCGAACGCCAACATCATCTGGTTGAACCAGCCGGGGCCCGGCGGCGGCGGCGGCGGCGGCGGCAACAAGATGAAGGAGCCGCCGCGCAAGGCGGAGATGCCGGGCAAGGACAAGATTACGGTTCCAATCGAGAAGCCGCCGTCGCTCGAGATGAAGCTGGCGCAGAAAGAACCTGATCCGATCGAGCAGTTGAACATCCCGGCCAAGACGATGGCGGACGCACAGGCG
>QHWK01000598.1 GCA_003223775.1 Acidobacteriota bacterium | reverse complement strand
TGACGAAGCGGATGCACGCGCTGCCGAAGCCGCCGCCCCAGCCGGCGTTCGAGAAGCGGACGCCTTAAAGGGGGATTGGGGATTGGGGATTGGGGATTGGGGATTGGGGATTGGGGATTGGGAGCGCGTGGCAAGCGCTCAGACGTAGGGCGACCCAAGCGCTCAGACGTAGGGCGACCCTTTCAGGGTCGCCGAGGCGAGGCTGAAAGCCTCGCCCTACACGTCTGCCGACGCCTCGCGTTTCGATTGTCGAAAGAGGCCGACGCCGTTCGTATGTCAGTTCGGCGAACACGATGTAAATCCATGAGACACTCTATCGCTGCCTCATGCTTGGCCGCTCAAGAATTGGCAGTCTTTCGGCGCGATCGACATGTGGAGCACCGCTTGCATCGCGGCTCCGGTTCGCGCCGACTGAAAGCCATCAGCTGTGCATCACCCTTCAACCGGCGTCGCTCGCCCGTCGCACCGCGCCGCGCCGCTCAGTGGAGCGCCGGCGGCAGCCGCTGCGGCAGCGCCGAAGATCCTGCTCTATTCGCACGACACCTTCGGGCTCGGTAACATCCGCCGCACGCTGCTCCTGGCCGAGACGCTCAGCGCCGACTATCCCCGCGCCTCGCTGCTGATCGTCACCGGATCGCCGATGATCCATGCGTTCCGCATCCCGGAGCGCACCGATTACATCAAGCTTCCGTGCCTCGATCGCCACGCGGCCGATCGCTACGGCGCGGCGTTCCTGACGCGCCGGACGGCGGAAGTCGTCGACATCCGGCGCGGGGTGCTCGAGCAGGCGATCCTCGGGTTCGCCCCGCATCTGATGATCGTCGACAAGCGGGCCGGCGGCATCGACGGCGAGCTGATCGAGCCGCTGCGCGCGCTTCGGCGGCGCCGCATGCCGGTGAAGATCGTGCTCGGCATCCGCGACATCATCGACGAGCCGACGCCGACGCGCGACTCGTTCAAGCGCGCGCGCGATCTCGCCACGATCGCGCGGTACTACGACGAGGTGTGGATCTACGGATCGCGGGCGATCTTCGATGCGGCGCGCGAGTACGCATTTCCGCCCGACGTCTGCGAAAAGACGCGGTTCTGCGGATACCTCCAGCGTCCGGCCGCGCGGGCCCGGCCCCATGACGGACCGCCGCGAGCGCTGGTCACCACGGGCGGCGGCGGCGACGGAACCGACCTGATCGAAACCTACCTCGAGGGTCTGCTCGCGCTGCCGCGCAGCGTCGCGCTGCGGACGACCGTGGTGTTCGGTCCGCAGATGCCCATCGAGAGCCGCAGCCGCATCCTGAGCCGGTACGGCAATATCGGCGACGTCACGTTCGTCGAGTTCGAGCCCGATCTGACGGCGCGATACGCCGAGGCCGACGTCGTGGTGTCGATGGCCGGCTACAACACGGTGTGCGAGCTGCTGTCGTTCGGGCTGCGCGCGGTGCTCGTCCCGCGCTGCAACCCGGTGCGCGAGCAGCTCCTGCGCGCCCGACTGCTCGCCGCGCGCGGCCTCTTCGAGTTCGTCGAGCCCGCCGACCTTGGTCCCGCCATGCTGATGGACAAAGTGCTCGGCGTCTTGAAATCTCCGCCGCCCGGGCCGCCGGCCATCGATCTCGACGGCCTGCCGCGAATCCGGCAGCGTGCGCACGCGCTGCTCGAGGATCTGGACCGATGCTGCGCGGCCCAATCGCGGTAATCGTCAGCGGCTTTCCGCGCCGCTCCGAGACCTTCGTGCTGGCCGATCTGCTCGCGCTCGATGCGGCGGGACTGCTTGCCGCGATCTTCGCGACGAAAGACGGCGAGCCGGGCGGCGCACAGCCCGGCGCCGACCGGCTCGCCTCGCGAGTCCAGGTCCTGGCGGGCGACGTCGACGCGCAGGCGCTCGCGGTCGTCGATCGTCTTCGCGGCGCGCCGATTGCCGGCGTGCACGCGTACTTCGCGCACCGGCCTGCTGAAGTTGCCGCCGCCGCCGCCGGCCGCCTTGGCGTACCGTTTGGCTTCAGCGTGCACGCGCGCGACGCTCGCAAGATTCCGCGGTCGGCGCTGTGGGCGCGCGCGGCGCGGGCGGCGTGCGTGATCGCCTGCAATCCCGACGTGGCCGCCGAGCTCGACGGCAGCGGCGCCGCCGTGCACCTGGTGCCGCACGGCGTCGATCTCGAACGATTTCGTCCGCGGCCGGCGGCGGCGAGCGCGGAGCTGAGAATGCTGGCCGTCGGGCGGCTGGTCGAGAAAAAAGGCTTCGACGTGCTGCTCGCGGCCGCCGCGCGGCTCGAACCCCCATGGCGGCTGCGGATCGTGGGCGAGGGTCCGGAGCGCACGGCGCTCGTCGCGCACGCCGAAGAGCTGGGCGTCGCGGATCGCGTGACGTTCTGCGGTTCGGCGACGCACGACGATCTGCCCGACGAGTACAGCGGTGCCGACATCGTCGTCGTCCCCTCGGTGGTGGATCGATCGGGTGACCGGGACGGCGTCCCAAACGTGCTGCTCGAAGCGATGAGCAGCGGGCGCGCCGTCGTTGCGAGCGACGTCGGCGCGATCGCCTCCGCGATCACGCCGGGCGCCACGGCGCTGCTGGT
>QHWK01000016.1:8361-13569 GCA_003223775.1 Acidobacteriota bacterium | reverse complement strand
TCCACGGCGAACAGCGCCGCGTACGATCCCGCCGTCGCGTAGATGAAGAGGCTCGGCCAGTCGAAGAAATGCGGGTTGCCGTCGCGCAGGACGCCGAGCGCCGCGTCGACGAGCACCTCTTCGTCCGGGCGCGCGACCGGATGCGGGAAGCCGAACCGCAGCCCCCAGACGCGCAGGACGGCGCCGCCGGCGATCACGAGCAGCAGCAGCGCGCGCGAGGACGCCGGCGATCTCATACGCTCGGGCGCATCTCGGCGTCGATCGCGCGCCCCGTCCGCGCGACGATCTCCGGCACCGCCTCGACGTCGGCCCGCGTCGTGTGGAAGTTCACGATGCAGGCGCGCAGCAGATAGCGGCCGCCGACGACGGCGTTCGACACGAACAGCTCGCCGCCGCGCTGCAGCCGGTCGAGCAGCTCGCGGTTGAGCGCGTCCAGGTGCGCCTCCACGGACGCGTCGCCAATCTTCGCCCGCAGCGCGCGCGGCACGAAGCGGAACGTCGTGATGCTCAGCTCCTGCGTCGCGAGCTCGAGATCGGGGTGCGCCTCGACGGCGGCCGCCATCGTCTGTGCGAGGCGGATGTCGTCGCCGATCATCCGCCGGTACGCCGCCGCGCCGGCATGGCGCAGCGCCAGCCACACCTTGAGCGCGCGAAACCCGCGCGAGTTCTGCGGGCCGTAGTCGACGTAGTTCGTCGCGCGCTCGTTCCAGTGGTAGTACGGCGGGTGGTACGCGAACGCCGCGCGCAGCGCCTCCGGATCGCGCACCAGCGCGCAGCCGGCCTCGAGCGGCGCGTACAGCCACTTGTGCGGATCGACGGCCACGGAGTCGGCGACCGTCAGCGCGCGGAGATCGTCGGGCGCCTCGGGCGCCGCCGCCGCGAAGCCGCCGTACGCGCCGTCCACGTGAAACCACACGCCGCGCTCGCGGCACAGCGCCGCGATCTCGCGCAGCGGATCGATGGCGCCGGTGCTCACCGATCCGGCGGTGCCGACCACCATGCACGGCACGTCGCCCGCGGCCGCATCCTCGTCCATGCGCCGCCACAGGGCGGCGGCGTCCATGCGGAGGCGCGCATCAGTCGGAATCCATCGAATCGACGCCGTGCCGAGGCCGGCGAGATCGGCCGCCTTCTGAATCCACGTGTGCGTTTCGAGCGACGCGTACACGCGCATCGCAGGGCCGGTGCCGACGCCGCGCTCGCGGACGTTCCAGCCGGCCTTCGCGGCGCGCGCGGCGGCGAAGCACACGAGGTTGGCCATGTTGCCGCCGCTCACGAGGAGGCCGCCGCAGTCGGTCGGGTAGCCGATGAGTGCGGCAATCCATCGCACGGTCTGCGCCTCGATCTCGGTCGCGGCGGGCGACAGCGTCCACGCGCCGACGTTCGCGTTCACCGCCGCGGCGAGCAGGTCGCCGAGCACGCCGATCGGCGCCGGCGGCGCGGTGATGTAGCCGAAGAAGCGCGGGTGCGCGTTGAACAGCGAGTGATCGAAGAGCAGCTGCGCCGTCCGCTCGAGGAACGGCCCGGGCGCGGCGCCCGCTTCCGGCAGCGGACCGTCGAGGCCGAGCGCCTCGCGCACCGCCGACGGCGATTCGTCGCGCGTCACCGGACGTTGCGGGATCGACTCGAGCAGCGCCGCCACCTGATCGACGAGCCGATGCCCGAGCGCGCGGAACTCCGCCGCGTCCATCGCCAGCGGCGCGCGCCGTTCCCCATCGTCCTCCACGGCGTGCTCCTTGTCCCGCATCAGCGGCCGATGCCCTCGAAGAGATCCGTTTCGCGCGCGCGCCCGCCGTTCACCGTGCTGTAGGCGCGATAGAACGACTGCGAGCCCCACAACGCCTCGTGATGCTCGGGCGAGACGTCCTTCAGGCGCTCGTAGGCGGCCATCTGCGACTCGTGGCACGAGACCGCGCGCCACACCGTCGGCCAGAAACGGCGCGTGTCGATCAGGGTGGTGATCGCCCAGTCGGGCCACGCGGTCGCCTGCCGCTGCACGCCGTCCACGGTCGCGACCAGCCGCTTCATCGCCGACTCGTACGCGGCCCACGCGTCGCCGGCCAGGCGATGTAATACAGCTTCGAGACAGTGTGCGGCTCGCGGATCGACTCGGCCGCGTCCAGCGCGAACGCCGAATCAGCGGCAGCGACGGTCGCCGCCGTCGCGAACTGCGAGATCGCGACGTGATCCGGATGCCCGTACGCGCCGTCGGGCCCGAACGTGACGACGACGTCCGGGCGAACGCGCCGGAGGTGGCGCACGATGTCGGCGATGGCCTCGCGAGGGTTCGCGCGATCGAGATGCTGATCGCGGTAGTCGAGCAGCGCGACGTCGCGCACACCGAGCACCGCCGCCGCCGCGCGCAGCTCCGTCTCGCGGATCGAGGCCAGCGCGGCGGGACCGGGATGCCGGGGATCGCCCACCGGATGGCCGCGGAAGCGGCCGCCGTCGCCGCGCGTCGCCGTCAGCAGAGACACCTCGACCCCTTCCGAGGCGTACTTCGCCAGCGTGCCGCCGACGCCGAGCGACTCGTCGTCGGGGTGCGCGAGGACCGCCAGCAGCGACTTCGGCATGAAGGTCAGATTGTAAGAGGGCTGCGCAGTTTCTTGACGGTCGTCGGAAGCGCCGCCTAGAATGTTCGATCGACGCGCGCGTTCCTTCATGAAAGAGGGGCTATGAGACACGCTGCTCGCCCCGTCCTCGCGGCGCTTTCTCTCACGACCGCGCTGCTCGGCTTCGCGACGCTCGCCGGCGATGCGGCCGGACGCGCCGGCGCCGAGGGCGAGGCGACGTTTGCCCGGGACGTCGCGCCGATTCTCTACGCGCGCTGCGTGGGCTGCCACCGCGCCGGCGAGGTCGCGCCGATGTCGCTCGTCACCTACGACGAGGTGCGGCCCTGGGCGAAGTCGATCCAGCGGAAGGTGACGAGCCGCGAGATGCCGCCGTGGGGCGCCGATCCGCGCTTCGGGCGCTTCAAGGACGATCCGAGCCTCACCGATGCGCAGATTGCGACGATCGCGGCGTGGGTCGACGCCGGCGCGCCGCGCGGACGTGACGCCGATCTGCCGCCGGTGCCCGCGCTTTCCGCCGGCTGGTCGCACGGCGAGCCGGACGTCGTCATCGAGATGCCGATCGCGTTCGACATTCCCGCGGAAGGCGAAGTGCCGGTGATCGACTTCTTCACGAAGTCGCCGTTCACCCAAGACGTCTATGTGAAGGCGATCGACGTGCGGCCGGGCACCGCCGGCGTCGTGCATCATGCCGGCCTCTACGTGATCGATCGGCTGCCCGACGGCGCGTCGCTCGTCGGCGGACGCATCGTGGACGCGGGCGGCCGGGCGATGTCGCGCAATCAGGTTGCGCGCGCCAACGGCGGCACGAGCACCGAGGAGATTCAGAAGCTGCTGTCGTTCGTGCCGGGACGCGGCTACGAGTCGTATCAGGGCGACGCCGGGCAGTTGATCAAGGCCGGCTCGTACATCGATTTCTACATGCACTACACGCCGTCCGGCACGCCGAAGACGGATCGGACGAAGCTCGGACTGTATCTCGCGAAGCCGGGCCAGGATGTGGGCCATCAGATCTACCACTCGTTCGGCGCCGCGGGCCCGACGACCTACATCGTCGAGGGGCAGCCGTACGCGCCCGAGCGTCAGCGGCGCGACGATCCGAACAGCGTCGAAGGCGGCGTGAACCTGCCGAACATTCCGCTGTACGCCGAGAACTGGAAAGTGGTCAGCATCC
Source organism: Acidobacteriota bacterium (assembly GCA_003223775.1). Taxonomy (GTDB): domain Bacteria; phylum Acidobacteriota; class Vicinamibacteria; order Vicinamibacterales; family CAVVIG01; genus QHWK01. The sequence goes on along the minus strand of QHWK01000016.1, from coordinate 9,825 downwards.
ATACCATCCGCGAGCCGATCACGCTCTACGGGCTGACGCCGCATCTGCACCTGCGCGGCAAGAGCATGCGCTACACGCTGACGCTGCCCGACGGACGCGAGGAAGTGCTGCTCGCCGTGCCGAAGTACGACTTCAACTGGCAGCTCTATTACGAGCTCGCGTCGCCGCGCCGGATTCCGGCGGGCAGCAAGGTGACGGTCGTCACGCTGTTCGACAACTCGGCGAAGAACAAGTACAACCCGGCGCCGGACAAGGAAGTGTTCTGGTCCGAGCAGAGCTGGGACGAGATGTACGCGCCGCAGGCGCGCATCACGGTCGACTCGCGGGATTTCCGCGCCGCAAAGACCGCCGCGGAGCCGCAGCCGCGCCAGCGCTGAGGTCGGCTACGATATCGTCGTAGGAGCATCCGGGGAGGTCCACGTGAAACGGCTCGCGCTCGCGCTGGTCGGCGCCGCGCTCGTGTCCGGCGCCATGGTCCACGCGCACCATTCGTTCGCCGCCACCTACATCGTCGACAAGGAGATCAAGATCGAAGGCGACATGGTGCAGTTCATGTTCCGGAACCCGCATTCGTTCGTGCACGTGCAGGCGCCGGACGCGAAGGGCGAGATGCAGCGCTGGGCCGTCGAGTGGGCCGCCGCCGGGCAGTTGACCGGCATCTCGCGCGACACGCTGAAGCCGGGCGATCATGTGATCATCACCGGCAACCCGGGCCGCACCATCGAGGATCACCGCATCCGCATGCGGAGCATCCTGCGACCGAAGGACGGGTTCAAGTGGAGCGGGGATTTTCAGTAACCCGTCATGGCTGATGGCTGATGGCTGATGGCAATGGCCAATGGTCGATCCGATCAGCCATCAGCCATCAGCCATCAGCCATCCAGCCATGACGGGTTTTTCTTCAGAACGCGTTGCCGATGAACGGCAGCATCCGGCCCCAGTACATCACGCCGACCCACAGGAACAGCGACGCCGCGGCGGCGACCTTTGCGGCGAGCGGCGCGTCGTGGCCGGGGCCGATGCCGTCCACGTGGCGGTAGAGGCCGGTGACGTAGAACACGATCACGTTCACGCCCGCGAGCCCGATGAAGAGCAGCTTGAAGCCGAACGCGACGTTGTGGATGTACTGAAAGGGATCGCCTGCGAAGAACAGCGATCCGGTGACGAGATTGATCGAGAACCCGAGAATCGCCCACGGCATCAGGCGCTGAATCGGGCCGACCGGCAGCCCCTTCGCCATCCCGAGGATGCGCAGGTCGAAGACGCCGACGATGCCGACCAGGAGCGCGAGGCCCATGAAGTGCAGCGTCTCGCAGAGCGGCCAGATCCAGGGGAAGCCGCCGGCGACCGCCCACGAGAGCCTCGTGCCGTGCAGCCACGTCGAGAAGGCCTGCACCATCAGGGCAGCCTGTTCTGCAGGCCGGGCGCGCCGGAGACCGGGCCGAAGTACGCCATCAGGCGGCC
>QHWK01000016.1:0-8349 GCA_003223775.1 Acidobacteriota bacterium | reverse complement strand
AGCACCATGCTCATCACGGCGAAGAAGATGCACGCCATCTTGATGTAGAAGACGCGATTGGTCAGCTTCGTCGTCGCGTCCGCGACGAGGAGCGCCGTCCCCGACAGCGCGTTGATCCAGAATGCGGCCCACATCACCCGGTAGAACTTCTCGAACGGCGCGAGCGGCAGCTTCTCCGCGACGCCGAGGATGCGCAGATCGATCGCGACGTTGAGGCCGACGAGGAATCCGAGGCCGACCGTGTGCATGAAGAGAATCGTCGGGTAGGCCCAGAGCGAGCTCGACTCGCGCACCCACGTGCCGAAGCCGCTGTTCTCGAGCGACGCGAGCAGCGGCATCATCGGCAGACGAAGTTCGCGGCCTCGTCGATGCTCCCGCTGCCGCTGTAGACGGCGAGCTGCGGATACGGGCACAGCGGCCGCGTGCGATCGACGACGCCGCCCGTCGCGTGCGACGCGACGATGCGCGCGGGCGCCTTCCCCTGCTCCACCCACTGCTCGATCGCGCTCACCATGTCGAACGTGTTCGGTCCTTCGCCGCCGCCGCAATGGCCCATGCCGGGCACCATGAAGAGGCGCACCGACGACCGCACGTCCTTCGAGAGGCTGTCGTAGTAGTTGACGCTCGTCAGCGCACCGACGAGCTGATCGGCCCAGCCGTGGTACATCAGCAGCTTTCCGCCGTGCTTCACGAACGGCTCGATGTGCGGGTTGATCGCGTTGATCGTGCCGCTGTCCACCTTGTCGGCGACCGCGACGTCGCGATCGAGATCGAACGTCCGCCAGTCCCAGGTCGGATCTTTGAAGACCACGAACTTGAACTGATCGATCGCGGTCGCGGTCGGCTCGGGGCCGCCGATGAGGCCGGCCCATCCGAGCTCGGCGCCGGGCACGTAGCCCGGAAAGATCACGTCGCCCTTCTTCGTCTTCGTCGGGCTCAACACGGCGCGCACGGTCTCGATCTGCCGCGGCGTCAGGAAGTCGAGGTGCGAGGGATCGAAGCGGCACTTCGTCGGATCGCTGACGAGGCCGTCCTTCACACCGTCGAGCGCGTCGCACTGGTCGACGACCGCCGTGTGAATCAGCCGATACTTGTCGGGCGGGATGAACGCGGCCGGATCGCTCAGCGCCGCCTTGCCGATCGTGAGCTGCCACGCGTTGAGGTGCGTCCGCGGATTCGCCTGCGCGCCGGCGATCACGCCGTCGAAGTCGTCGGGATAGCGCTGCACCTCGGCGAGCCCCTGGCGTCCGCCGGTCGAGCAGCCGTTCCAGTAGGAGACCTTCGGCGCGTTGCCGTAGAACGCGCTGACGAGCGCCTTCGCCTTCACGGTCATCTCGTGCTCGGAGCGGTACGCGAAGTCGATGAACTTCTCCGGGTGGCCGAGCGCGAACGATCCGCCCGCGCTCGTGTGGCCGGTGTCGGTCGATGCCGTCGCGTAGCCGCGTCTGAGCGCGTCGGCCATCGCGGGATAGCTGATGACTCCCGCCCAGCCGCCGTTGCCGACCGCCTGAAACTTGCCGTTCCAGCCGGACGCCGGCAGCCACACCTCGATCTTGATGTCCGAGTCGCTCGTCGGCGCGAGCGTCGCGGCGACGCGGCAGAACGCCGGCAGATCCTTGAATGGATTCGCGCCGCGTCCGCCGCCACGGCTGCTCGTCGACGGAGGGGTGAACGCGCCGGGCGCGACATTCTGCGCCGACGTGATCGCCGCCTGCGGCAGCGACAACGACGCGAGGCTTTCACAGGTCGCGCCGGCGGCGCGCGCCGCCGACGCGATCACGAGCGCAAGGCTGATCGCAACTCGCATGGCTGGCTCCTATTCAATCTTTTTCGGCGGCGCGTTCAGGTTCGGGATGTACTGCAGGTGACAGCCGGTGCACGACTGATAGATGTGCGTCCCGGCGGCGAAGATCGCCTCCGTGTTCCGCGCGTCGGCGGCGCGCGCCGCCTCGAGCGCGGCGTCCCTCATCGCCTGCGTGCGGATCGTCCAGCCGACCTGATCCTTCGCGCGCCCGTTCATGAGCAGCAGGTTCGCCGTCTCGCCGAGCATCAGCGCGTTCGCCTGCACCATCTTCCAGTCCTCGACTGTCTTCGGTCCGCCGACCTGGACGCCGTTCTCCCAGACCGCGGCGTCGAACACCACGTTCGACACCGGCTCGACGGTCGTCTCCATGATCTGCGCGATGGTGGCGACCGGCTGGAGATCGGGGCCGCGCGAGCAGGCCGCGAGCGCGAGAACGGCGACGCCGGCGGCAACGACGATCGGAATCCGATCAGGACGCGCGGCAGGCCGTCGGATGCCAGCTCGACCCATCGGAAAGCTTCTTGAAGTGCGTGCTCGTGAAGAAGCGCGTCGCCAGGTACTGCGGATCCTGCACGATCGTCGTGACGACGAGCCAGAGGTCGCCGTTGTCTTCCGGGCCGAGGACGTTGAAGTACTCGGTGAGCACGGCGTTCGCGCTGAACGGAACGCCGTTCTTGCGCAGGTAGCCGGGGCGGATGCGCGAGGTGACGACTCTCAGCGCGCCGCCTGGCTTCGGCGGCGGACCGCCGAACATGCCGGCGCGGCCGCCGAGCTCCCACGACGCCACCGATTCGCCCTGCCACGTCGGCGCCGGCTGGCCGCGGTCGGCGGCGGGCGCGCCGAATCGGAAGACGCGCGTCTGCGTGCCGGCCTCCGCCTCGATCCGGAGCGCCGCGTCGTTGTCCCACGTGACGTGGATGCGGCCGGGGACGCGCATGATCGCCGGGGCCGCATACGCGCGGCACGCTTCGCCATTGGCCTCGTCGCGCTGCGGATCCCACCCGTCCGCTTCGCGGCGGCCGGCGGCGTTCAGCGGCACGCTGTCGTAGTCCCCTTTCGCGGGCGTCACCATCCGCCAGCGCCAGTCTTCGGTGACGACCGACACCCAGTAGCCGGTGAAATCCGAGGGCGCGATCGCGCGCGGGCTCTGCGGCGGCTGCGGGCCGCGTCCGCGCGCTTGACCCGCCGGAGGCGAAGACGATCCTTGGCCGGCGAGCGACGCGCACGCGGCGACGAGCGCGACGATGGTGACCAGATGCGCGCGGCGTGTCATCGCTGGGCCGCTATGCATTTCGAGGTGATGAAGCCGATCTTGTCGCGGAAATCGGGATACATCGTCTCCGCGCCGCCGCGGGTCGCCTCGACCGGCAGGCCGCAGCGCGCGGCGAACTCGGAAGTCGCGTCGCTCGTTCCCGGCAGGCTGTGCGGCACGATGCCGGGCTTGCGGTCCACTTCCTCGACGACCTGACACGGATACGGCGGCACCCACTGGTGCACGTCGAGCTCGTAGTCGGTGGTGCGGATGAACGGCTCGGTGAGATACACCGGATCGGTCGTGATCGCGGCGACCGTGAGCACGTCGCCGTGCAGCATCCAGTGCTCGGTGAGCGTCGCCTGATCACTGCGCGGCAAACCGTTGCGGCGCACGTAGCCTTCCTTCAGGTGCGTCGTCTTGATCGTGAGGACGTCGCCGTCCCATTTGCCGGTCGAGAAGCCCGCCCACGTGTGCGGCGCGTTGGGCGACGGATGCGGCCGGCCGTCCATGTAAATCGATCGATCGACGGACCGCAGCCATTCAGCGTGCCACGCGACGACCTGCCGCGAGACGGGATCCGCGTCTTTCCAGATCCGCAGCGGCGACGGGCCGCGCCAGATGTAGTCGGCCGAGTGCGGACGGCACTGCCATTCGGGCAGCGTCTGGATCGACGCTTCCCAGGTCGTCGCGCGCATGCGCGCCGCATCGTTGATCGGGATGCCGAGATAATCGCCGAGCTCGGGGCCAGGCACGCGCTCGGGCTCGTCCTCGTGGAAGCGCGGCGCCCACTCGCCGGTGAAGTCGACGCCGAACGGCCTCGACTTCTGCACGGCGTCGTCGTACTCGACGAGCGAGGCCGACTGCGCGCCGGTCTTCGGTGCCGTCGTCTGCGAGCGCGCGACGAGAGGAATGGTCAGCGCGCCGGCGAGCGCAGCCCACATGGCGACTGGTGTCCGGGGCATGCCGAAAGTGTGGCCGAGTATACTTGGGCGGCTTGCGTTCGCCAAGCTGATATGTCACCGCAGCAGCGCCGGACGATCGCGTTGTGCGCCGCCGTCGTCGTCCTCGACGGCTTCGATACGCAGTGCATGGGGTTTCTCGTCCCGGTGATTTCCGAGAGCCTGCGGATTCCGCTCGCGTCGTTCGGTCCGGTGCTGTCGGCGGCGCTCGTCGGCCTCATGGTGGCGGCGATGGCGAGCGGGCCGATCGCGGATCGCTGGGGCCGCCGGTGGGTAGTGATCGCGTCGGTCGTCGTGTTCGCGGTCTTCGCGCTGCTCACCGCGCGCGCGGCGACGCTGCAGCAGCTCGTCGTCTTCAGGTTCCTGACAGGCCTCGGCCTCGGCGGCGCGATGCCGAACGCCGTCGCGCTCACCTCCGAGTACACGCCGAAGCGGCTGCAGGCGATCGTCATCGGCGCGATCTTCACCGGCATGCCGGCCGGCGCCGTCGTCGCGAGCCAGGCGGCGTTGTTCATGATCCCGCGGTGGGGCTGGCGATCCGTGTTCGTCCTCGGAGGCGCGCTGCCGCTCGCGCTCGCGGCCGTGCTGGTCGCGCGGCTTCCGGAATCGGTCGAGTGGATCGAATCGCGGACGCGCGGCCGCGCCGCGGCGCGCCGCGCCGTGCCGGTCCGCGATCTCTTCACCGACGGACGCGCGGCCGGCACGCTGCTGCTGTGGATTCCGTTCTTCATGAACCTGCTGATCCTCTACTTCGTCCTGAGCTGGCTGCCGTCGCTGCTGCGGCAGTCGGGGTTGTCGATCGCGGCGGGCGTGCAGGCCGTGATCGCGTTCAGCCTGGGCGGCGTCATCGGCACGCTGACGCAGGGGCACGTCATGCGGACGGCTGGCACGCGGGCGGCGCTCGTCGTCGAGTTCGCGTTGTGCATTCTCCTGATCCCATCGCTCGCGTCGGCCGCGGCCTCGCTGCCGCTGATGCTGGCGATCATCTTCGTGCTGGGCATCTGCGTGCAGGGCGCGCAGGCGGGGCTGAACGCGCTCGCGGCGATGTTCTACCCCACCGCGATTCGCGCCACCGGCATCGGCTGGGCGCTGGGCGTCGGCCGCGTCGGATCGATCGTCGGGCCGTCGGTCGGCGGCCTGCTGCTCTCGCTTCAGTGGACGCCCGATCGCATTTTCATGGCAGGAGTGGCGCCGGCCGTCTGCGCGGCCGCGGCGATCGTGCTCGCGAGCGCGCTGCCGCAGAAGGCGAACGCGTTTCTGATATAACGTCATGGCTGATGGCTGATGGCTGATGGCTGATGGCTGATGGCTATGGCAGATGGTCAATGGAACGAGTATCAGCCATCGACCATTCGCCATTTGCCATCAGCCATCAGCCATCAGCCATGACGGATCACTATGAAACTGTGCCGCTACAACGAGGGGCGCCTGGGCGTCGTCGACGGCGACGCGATCCGCGACGTCACCGCGGCGCTCGACGTGCTGCCCGCGTACCGCTATCCGCTGCCGTCGTTCGATCCGTTGATCGCGAACCTCGACGCCGTCCTCTCGCGCGCGCGCAGTGTGGCCGCCGCCGCCGCGCCGATTCCGGTTCGATCGGTGACGCTGCTCAGCCCCGTCGCGAACCCGGGCAAAATCGTCTGCGCGCCGGTCAACTATCAAAAGCACCTCGACGAAGTGCGCGACGACGCGTCGCTGCACCACAACGTCAGCATGACGATGGCGCCGATCCAGACGGCGGGGCTGTTCCTGAAAGCGACGAGCGCGCTCGTCGGGCCCGGCCAGGGGATCGCGCTGCGCAAGATCGATCGCCGCAACGATCACGAGGTGGAGCTCGCCGTGATCATCGGCAGGCAGGCGAACAACGTCTCCGCCGCCGACGGCTACAAATACGTCGCCGGCTACGCGATCGGCCTCGACATCACGATTCGCGGCCCCGAGGAGCGCAGCCTCCGGAAATCGCCGGACAGCTACGCCGTCCTGGGGCCGTGGCTCGTGACCGCCGACGAGATTCCCGATCCGGGCAGCCTCGATCTGCGGATCGCGGTGAACGGCGAGCAGCGCCAGAGCTCGAACACGCGGTACCTGATTCTCGGCGTCCCGCAGCTCATCGAGTACGCGTCGGCGTTCTACACGCTCAATCCCGGCGACGTCGTCATCACCGGCACGCCCGAAGGCGTCAGCCCGATCCAGCCGGGCGACGTGATCACGGCGTGCATCGAACACATCGGCACGATGGAAGTGAAGGTGCGGGCCGCATGAACACGACCACCACGTTTCACGCTCGACCCGAGGCGTCGCCCGAGCTCAAGGCGCTCTACCAGCGCCTCTCGGCGAAGCACACCGCGCCGCTCTGGGAAGTGCTCGGCGAGCTCGTCACGCCGCAGCCGAAGGCCGGTTGCGCGGCCGCGATGTGGCGCTACGACGAGGTGCGCGCGCTCCTGATGGACGCCGGCGCGCTGATCTCCGCGCAGGACGCCGAGCGCCGCGTCCTGGCGCTGCAGAACCCGAGCGCGCGCGGCCTGCCGCAGATCACGCCGACGCTCTTCGCCGGCGTTCAGCTCGTGATGCCGGGCGAGACGGCGCCGACGCATCGCCACTCGGCGTCGGCGCTGCGCTTCGTCCTCGAGAGCGGCGAGGGCGCCTACACCGCCGTCGACGGCGAGCGGACGACGATGCGCGCGGGCGATTTCATCCTGACGCCGTCGTGGACCTACCACGATCACGGCAACCCGAGCGACAAGCCGGCGATCTGGCTCGACGGGCTCGACATCCCGATGGTGAATCTCTTCAGCGCGAGCTTCGCCGAGCATCACCCCGACGAGATCCAGCCGGTGATTCGGCCCGAAGGGGACGCACTCTCGCGCTACGGCGCCGCGCTGCTGCCGGTGGAGTTCACGCCGGAGCGGCGCTCGCCGCTGCTGTCGTATCCGTACGCGCGCAGCCGCGAGGCGCTCGATCGCCTGCAGCGCAACGGCCCCGTCGATCCGGTGCACGGCATCAAGATGCAGTACGTCAACCCGGCGACCGGCGGCTACCCCATGCCGACGATCGCGGCGTTCCTGCAGCTGCTGCCGAAAGGCTTCGAGACCAGGGCGTACCGCTCGACCGACGCGACCGTCTTCTGCGCCGCCGAAGGCCGCGGCACGAGCCGCGTCGGCGACGAGAGCTTCGCGTGGGGGCCGCGCGACGTCTTCGTCGTCCCGTCGTGGACGCCGGTGACGCACAGCGCGCACGGCGAGGCGGTGCTCTTCAGCTTCTCCGATCGGCCGGCGCAGAAATCACTCGGGCTGTGGCGCGAGCGGCGCGACTAGGCGCGCCTCGACCTGCCGGAGATCCGATGGCCACGCTCACCATGACGCCGCCGTTCAAGGCCGATCAGGTCGGCAGCCTGCTGCGGCCCGCGCATCTGCTCGCGGCGCGCGAGAGGCGGAAGCGCGGCGAGATCACCGCCGCCGAGCTGCGGCGCATCGAGGACGCCGCGATTCGCGACGTCGTCGCGATGCAGGAGCAGCTCGGCATGCAGTCGATCACCGACGGCGAGTTCCGCCGCGGCCTGTGGCACATGGACTTCGTGTGCGACTTCGCGAACGTGCAGCAGGCGCCCGGCATCCCGATCAAGTTCCACTCCGAGGAGGGCGAGATCGAGTGGGCGCCGCCCGGCGTGAAGATCACCGGCAGGCTGTCGCGGCCGCATCCGATCTTCGTCGACGACTTCAAATTCCTGAAATCGATCACGAAGGGGACGCCGAAGATCACGATCCCGTCGCCGAGCGTGCTGCACTTCCGCGGCGGCCGCAAGGCGATCGACACGACGGCGTATCCGGACATGGACGGCTTCTACGCCGACCTCGCGCGCGTCTACAGCGAGGAGATCCGCGATCTCGTGGACGCCGGCTGCCGCTACCTCCAGGTGGACGAAGTCAACATGGCGTTTCTCTGCGATCCGAACCTGCGCGACTTCGCGCGCAGCCTGGGCGAGGATCCCGACCGGCTGCCGCACACCTACGCGAAGCTCGTGAACGACGCGACGGCCGCGCGGCACGAGGACATGACCGTCTGCATGCATCTGTGCCGCGGCAACGCGCGCAGCCACTGGGTGGCCGACGGCGGCTACGAGCCGGTCGCCGAGGTGCTCTTCAACGAGTTCGACGTCCACGGCTACTTCCTCGAGTACGACAGCTCGCGCGCCGGGGATTTCAGCCCGCTGCGCTTCGTCCCGAAAGACAAGACCGTCGTCCTCGGCCTCGTGACGACGAAGAAGGGCGCGCTCGAGAAGAAGGACGACGTGAAGCGGCGGATCGATGAAGCGTCGAAGTTCGTGCCGATCG
>QHWK01000597.1 GCA_003223775.1 Acidobacteriota bacterium | reverse complement strand
CTTGTTCGCGAACGAGTCGGAGTCGGCCACCTCGAGCAGGTACGTGATCGCGCCGACGGGCCCGGAACGCGGCGCGTTGGTGAACGTGAACCGCGGCCGCAGGCTGTCGGTCGTGCCGTTGACGCCGGGCGAGACGAGCGCCGGCTCGCCGATCACGATCGGCGTGAAGATGTCGAACGACGCGGCGTTCGTGAACGGCCCGATGTTGGCGCCGTCGAGCGCGCGGACGCGCCAGAAGTAGGTGCGCTGGCTCGCCAGCGGGTCCGGCAGGCGCAGGCTCGTGCGGCCGGCGTCGCCCGGCGCGATACCGTCGCGCGAGAACACCATCGTGTTGAAGTTGGCGTCGGTCGCGACCTGGAACGAATAGGTCAGTGGCCGCACGCCGTTCGACGACGCGTTTTCGATGAGGAGCGTGACCGGCTGTTTGTCCACCGCGATCTTCTGGCCCGCGAACGGCTCCAGCATCTTCGGCGTCGAGATCTCTACGCCCGGAATCGGCCCGGCGACCGACGGGCTGAGGGGCGTGGAGCTCTTGGACGATTCGCACGCGGTCAGGGCAGCCGCCGTCGCGAGCGCGCACACCGCGGTAAGGATCCTTCTGTTCATTGTCGTTCTCTTCACCCTGAGGTCGCACCGCGGCGCGCGCTCCCGGCGCGCGTGCTGGTGCACACGTTTGCTATCGGGCCGAACGCACAGAGCCAATAGAGGTTCCCGTCCGCAGTAGAACCGCCGCCGGGTGGTAGCATGCCCCCGCGCATGACCGTCAAGCGGGAACGCGCGCTGGTCTGCGCGCTCGCCGTCGCCCTGGTGCTGCTTCGGAGCTTCGTCGCCGCCTACTACGAGGGCTTCTACTTCGACTCGGATCAGGCGATCGTCGGCCTGATGGCGCGGCACCTCAGCCGTTTGCAGACCTTCCCGCTCTTCTATTACGGCCTCAACTATATGCTCGGCGTCGAGGCGTGGATCATCGCGCCGCTGTTCGCGCTCGGCCGCTCATCGGTTCAGCTGGCGCGGCTGCCGTTCGTCGTGCTGAACGCCGTGGTCGCCGTGTGGCTGATCGCCCGCCTCTCCGGGCAGAACGGCCTCCGGCCGGCGCTCGCCTTCGTCGCGGCGCTGCCGTTCATCATGCCGACGCCGGCCGTGAGCGGTCAGCTGCTCGAGTTCGCCGGGTCGTGCGTCGAGCCGTTCATCTACGTGCTGCTTCTCTGGACGCTGCGCGATCGCCCGCTTGCGTTCGGGCTGCTTCTCGCCGTCGCGTATCTCCATCGCGAGTTCACGATTTTCACGCTGCCGGCGCTGGTGCTCGTCGAGTGCTGGCGCCGCGACTTCTGGACGCGCGCGACCGTGCGGCGCTTCGGCTGGATGGCCGCCGGCTTCGCGATCGTCTGGTTCATCGTCGACGACCTGAAGATGCACCTGATCGGAAACGGTCTCATCGGCCAGACGGCGTCGCTGCGCAACCAGGTGTGCACGAGCCTGCCGGAGCTGATTCCGCGCGTCCGCGCGATGGCGACCGAGGCCGTGCCCATCCTCTTCGGCGCCCGCTCGATGCCCGTTGCGGCGGCGCGGATGCGGACGTCGATCGTCGCGGGCTCATGGGCGATCGGCGTCGTCGTCGCCGCGACGCTCGTCGTCATGGGCGTCGGGAATCGCTTTCAAGCTTTCCGGTACGCAGACACCGCAAACGACCCCCCACCCCGCGAGCGCGGCTTCGGCGCGTATCTCGCGCTCGTCGGGCTGTTCACCGCATTCGCGTATCCGCTGTCGTGCAACGTGACGCCGCACATGCCGCCGCTGCTCCGCTACTTACTGCTCGCGCTGCTCATGCCGATCGGGCTGTTCGTCGCGTTCGCCGAGCGCGCGCGATCGCACGCGCTCCGCACGTGCGCGGCGGCCGGCTTCGTCGTCTGGGCGTCGTTGAACCTGTGGGACAACGTGCGGGTAATCCGCGACGCGGTGCACGATCCGCCGCTCGGCGAGCATCGCGCGATCGTGAACTACTTGGTGCAGCAACGAATCCGGTACGCGCGCGCGATTTACTGGGACGCGTACGTGATCGATTTCCTGTCAGGCGAACGCGTAATCACCGCGTCGGTGGACATCGTGCGGATTCCCGATTATCAGAAGCAGGTGGACGAGCACGCCGCTGCGGCGGTCACGCTCGAGCGGCAGCCGTGCGAGGGGACGACAAAGGTGGGCGCGTGGTGTGTCGTGCGGTGAGTGAAGAAGGGGCCCGGGGAGATCCCGGGCCCCTTCTTCATCAGCATCAGCGCTTGAGGAACGGAACGGCGACGCGCGAGTTGGCGCCGAACGAGAAGAACGCGTTGTCGTCGTTGTGCCACGGGACCATCGCCACGTTCGAGCGCTCGCAGACCATCGGGGGCTGATAGCCGACGATTGGCGCCCAGCGTCCGTCGTAGAACCAGTTGCGGCCCACATACGAGGGCGGTGTCGATGCCGCAAGGTCGCGGCCGAACCAGAACTGGACGACGGCCGAGCAGTACCATTGGTTGCCGTTCGGGTTGACGCACATGCCGAGCGTGTACTGCAGCGAGCCGCTGCCGAACGGCTGATCGCGCCACCGGTTTCCCCCCGTGCGGCGATCGAAATCCACCTCGAACGCTTCCGGCGAGAAGCTCACCGACGTGATCTTCGTCGTCTCGTCCCACGACCCGAGGTCCCTCGGCGAGTCGAGAATGATCGCCTGCCGCATGTCGAACGGCTGGAACCGGAACGAGAAGACGCTCGAGAAGGCCGACGTCACCGCGTTCGACGGGTCGGTCGCCTGGACGCGCCAGAAGTACGTGCCCGCCGGCGTGGTCGCAGGAACGGCGAGGCTGAACGTCGTCTGGCCGCCCGGCTGCTCGGCAATCGTGTTGGTGAAGGCGAGCGACGCGAAGCTGGCGCTCGTGGCCACCTCGAAGCGGTAGAACACCTGGCCCACCGGCCCGGTGCGGCCGACGTTGGCGACCGTCAGCGCGGGCGTGCCCGAGGCCGATCCGTTGTCGCCAGGCGACACGAGCGTCGGCTGCTGCAGCGTCACCTCGGGGCCGATCGTGAACGCGCGCACCGCGCTGTTCGGGCCGGCGAGCGATCCGCTGTTCGCATGCGCGCGCCAGAAGTAGTTCTTGTCCGCCGCGAGGCGATCGATCTTCAGCGACGTCTGGCCGCTCGTCTCGGCGACGCCGTCCTTCGAGAACACTTTGTTCGCGAAGCCCGCGTCGCTGGCGACCTCGAACGTATACGTGAGCCCCGTCGTGCCCGTCGTGACCGCATTGCGCACGGTCAGCGTCACCGGCTGCTCGACGTTCTTGAGCTGCTGATTGTTGGCCGGCGACACGAGCGCCGGCGTGGTGAGCGTCACGCCGGTCTTGGCATCCACGACCGACGCGGTTTGAGTTGTCGTCTCGACGTCCGACGGACGCGCGGGGCTGCTCTTCTCGCAGGCCACCGTCGCGATGACGAGCGCGCATGCGCCGCCAATGCTAAGAGCTTTCAGTGTCATGAGTCTCCTGCCGCTGAACTGGTTCAATGTTGCCGCGACAAAGGCTGGGAGACCTGCCGGCGGCTATGAGGGTGAGCCAAGATACGAGCTTTTTAGGGCGTCGTCAAGCGATAGCCGCTGTGATCATGCGGAGATCCAGCGGTCTGGCGCACCTCTCTGATGACGTATATCGGCTTGTTCTGAGATTCATGATAGGTGCGCGCCTGCATTTCTGCGAGGAGCCCGAGCGTGATCAGCTGGAAGCCCGCCGACACGAGCAGAATGCCGAGCAGCAGCAGCGGCTCGTGCTTGCTGAGCGACACTGCTTCGAGCAGACGCCCGATCACGAGAGTGCCCGTGATGACACCGCCGGCCACGCCGAGCGCGACGCCGACCAATCCGAAAATCTGCAGCGGCCGCGTCGAGTAGCTCAGCAGGAACTTTACGGTCAACAGATCGAGAATCACGCGCATCGTGCGGCCGATGCCATACTTCGATTCGCCGTGGCGGCGCGCGCGATGCCTGACAGGCACCTCGACGATATTCGACGTCTGCTCGCTCGCAATGGCCGGGAGAAAGCGGTGCATCTCGCCGTACAGCTTCATCGGCTTGACGACCTCGGCGCGGAATGCCTTCAGCGAGCAGCCGTAGTCGTGGAGCCGGACACCGGTTACTGTCGAGATGAG
>QHWK01000596.1 GCA_003223775.1 Acidobacteriota bacterium | reverse complement strand
GCGGGCGCGCGTACCGGGACGCTCGCCGTCGTGGACGACGCGGCGAACAGCCCGCACACCGCGAGCCTCACCGGCACGGGCCAGGCGCCGCCGAGCTCGACCGGCGGAACGCCGGCCGGCAGCTACACGATCGGCGTCAGCGGCACGGTCGGCACGCTCTCGCATTTCGTCGGCCTCATCCTCAACGTGCAATGAACAGGTATCATTTGAAGACCATGCAGCGATGTCTCGCGCTCGCGATTGGCGCCGCGCTCTTCGCGTCCTCCTGCAGCGATCCCGTCGCGCCGGCGACGCCGACGCCAGCCGCGCCGACCGTCAGCGAAAGCTTCACCGGCACGCTCCTGCCGCTCGGCCCACCGGACACGCATCCGTTCTCGGTGTCGCAAATCGGCGGCATCGAAGTCACGCTCACGGGCGTGACGCCCAGTGCGGCCGTTGGTCTTGGTATCGGCACCCCGAGCGGCGCGAACTGCCTTCTGCTCGACAACCTGGCGCCGATCGTCGCGGCGCCGAATGCGCAGATGCGCGGCACGGCGACGGTCACCGGCAATTTCTGCATCTCGGTGTTCGACGTCGGCAACCTCGTCGAGTCGGTGAACTACACCGTCACCGTCCTCCACTCATGAGGCCGGCCGTCGTCGCGCTCGTCGCCGCGGCGGCGTTCGCCGCGGCCACCTGCAACAACGACACGACGAGCGGCACCGTGAGCGCGGCGACCACGACGCGCACGACCGACACGTTCACGGGAACCGTGCCGGTTGGCGGCTCGGTGTTCCATAGCTTTCCCGTGTCGAAGACCGGCTCGACCGACGTCGATCTGACGGCGGCGTCGCCGCCCTCGACTGTCGTGATGGGCCTCGCGCTCGGCACGCCCGGCGACGCCGGCTGCACGCCGATCGCCGGCGCGTCCTCGAACGTCGTCGCCGGCTCGACGCCGCAGATCACCGGCCTGACGACGGCCGGGACGCTGTGCGTGCTGATCCGCGACGTCGGCAACCAGACGGCGCCCGTCGCGTACACGGTCACCGTCACGCACCCATAGCTGCATGCCCGCGACCGATCACGACCTCACGAGCCTCGCGAACAGCCACGACATCATCTCGATCGGCATGCTCGCCGACGACCTGCGGCGCACGCTGCACGGGACGAGGACGACGTTCGTGCGCGTCGCGACGGCGTCGGCCGAGGCCGGCGCGCCAGTCGCGCGCTCCAGCGCCGCCGGCGAGCTGCGGATCGTCGGCGCGCCCGCGTCTCTGAGCGCCGCCGTCGCGCGCACGGGCGAAGCCGCCGCGGCCGCCGGCGACGCCGTCGTCACCGGTTTCTCGCTCCAGGATCTCGAGCGCCTGTCGGTGCAGGAAGGCGTCACCCTGCGCGCGCTGCTCGAGGAGCTGCGCGCCGCCGGCCTCGAGCTCGTCGGCGACGCGGCGGTGGACGCGCTGCAGGACGCGCGCCGATCGATCGAGGAAGTGAATATCGCGGGCCTCGCGCTCGCGCGTCTCACGGTCGATCGCGCGGAGTCGCCCGACGCGATGCCGCTCCTGAAAGCGGTGGCGGAGCTCCAGCGCGCGGTCGGGGTGCTGCGCGCGTTCGCGCCGCTGCCGCGCCGCGTCAATCCCGCGGCGCCCACCACCGGCTACGACGACGTGAAGCGCGTCGCGATGGCGCGCCTCGTCGTGGACAACGTGCCGTCGATTCAAGTCGACTGGTCGCTCTACGGACCGAAGCTCGCGCAGGTGGCGCTCACCGTCGGCGCCGACGACGTGGACGCGGTGTCGCCCGAAGAGGCGACGGCTGAAGGGCGCCGGCGCGCGCCGCTCGAGGAGATCCGCCGCAACATCCGCGCAGCCGGCCTCGATCCGGTGGAGCGCAACGGCCGGTTCGACGTGCTGACGCGATGATTCGTCTGGGCGCAGTCGGCTACCTGAACGCGCGTCCCCTCGTCTTCGGCCTCGAGGCGAACCCGCGCTTCGACGTCCGCTACGACATCCCGTCCGAGTGCGCGCGGCTCCTGCACGCGCACGAGATCGACGTCGGGTTGATCCCGTCAATCGAGTACTTGCGCGGCCCGCATCCCTACACGTTTGTCGCGGGCCCGGCGGTGACCTCGTGCGGGCCCGTCGCGTCGGTTGCGATTTACACGCGCCGCGAGCCGCGCGACATCCGCACGATCGCGATGGACACGAGCTCCCGCACGTCGGTCGCGCTCGCCGAGATCCTGCTGCGGCGCCGCTTCGGCATCGCGCCGACCTCGGTGCCGATGCCGCCCGATCTCGATGCGATGCTCGGCCGCGCCGACGCCGCGCTGATCATCGGCGACACGGCGCTGTTCCTGGATCACGCGGCGGCCGGCGTCCGCAAGATCGATCTCGGCGACGCCTGGACGACGATGACGGGGCTGCCGTTCGTGTACGCGTTCTGGACCGGCTGGCCGGACGCCGTCAGCGCCGAGGACGCCGAGGCGCTGGAGCGCGCGCGCGACGCCGGCGCTCGGCACGCCGACGAAGTCGCCGCGGCGTACTATCCCGACGACGTCCGCCGGCAGGCGATCGCGCGCGGGTATCTGCGCGATAATATCC
>QHWK01000015.1 GCA_003223775.1 Acidobacteriota bacterium | reverse complement strand
TATCCCGAGACGCCCGCCATCAGCTACATTCCCGCCCTCTCGTGGATCGGCGCGCTGCGGCTCGCGGCGATCGATCGCGACGATCGCCTTCGCGCGAAAGTCGTCGACCAGACGCGGCCGTGGACGTCGGGCGACAAGCCGCTCTTTCCGGCTTCGCCCCAGGCGTCCCGCGGACAAGCGCCTCGCATCCAGCTGACGTCGGCGGCGGGCACGATGGTCTTCGCCGAGATCGCGCGCGACGCGTCGCTGTCGCGCACGCCGGAGCTCGGCGCCGCCGCCGAGCGGCTGTTCGACGAGGGCGTGGCCGCCGCGCAGAAGGAAAAAGCGCCGGCCGCGCCCGAATACGGGCAGGGCTGGACCGACGACATGTTCATGGCGACGGCGGTGCTCGCACGCTCGGGCGCACGCGAGGGCCATCGAGACGATCTCGATCGCGCCGCACGCCTGCTCGCGTCGTACGCCGCCAGGCTTCAGCGCGACGACGGCCTCTTCAACCACGCGGCCGACGGTCCTGCGGCGTGGGGACGCGGCAACGGCTTCGCCGCATTCGGCCTCGTCGAGACGCTGATGCGCCTTCCCGCGGCTCATCCGATGCGGCGCGAGCTGCTCGAGCGTTATCGACGACTGATGACGGCGGTTCGAACGCGGCAGTCGCCCGACGGCGCGTGGCGGCAGATTATCGACGAGCCGGGCGCCTACCGTGAAGAGACCGCGACGGCCATGCTGCTGAGCGCGATGGCGCGCGGCGTACGCCTCCGGTGGATCGACGATTCGTTCCGGCCGACGATCGCGCGCGCGTGGCGCGCGCTGGCCGCGCACATCGCATTGGACGGCACATTATTCGATGTGTGCACCGGCACCGGCGCGGGACCCACGAAGCGCTATTACTTCGATCGCGCGGCGGTGACGGGCGCCGACGATCGCGGCGGTGCGATGGGGCTCGTCGCGGCGCTCGACCTGCACGACCTCGGCAGCCCGTAGAGCACACGCCACCGGCCTCGCTTTTGCCTATCCGTTTGCCGCCATGTCGGGCGATAACAGTACCCGTATCCCTTTTTACCTGATCCATATCCTGTTGTTGAGCGTCGTCGTGACGGCGCTCGACACGTCGTTGTACGTGCGTCCGCGCCTGCGCTCGGAGACCGATGACGGCGAGGAGCGCGGTGAAACGTTCGGCGCCGACGCGCTGCAGTTTCAGTTGATGAAGCTGCGCGACGGCCGCGGCCGCATCCCGCGCGACGCGTACGCGCGCGCGAAGGCGCACGTCGATCGCCTGCGCGCGAGCGCCGCGGCGCGGAGCGTCGAGTTCGCGCCGGCGCCGCAGATCTCCGGCGCGATGTTCGCGGCCTCCGCGCCGTCCGCCGCGCTCGGCCCCGCGCCGATCGCGCCGCAGAAATGGCGCTGGCTCGGCCCCGGCAACATCGGCGGCCGCATCCGCGCGCTCGCGATCAGCCGCACGTCGCCATCCACGATGTTCGCCGGCAGCGTCGGCGGCGGCATCTGGAAGACCACGAACGCCGGCGCGAGCTGGGCGCCGGTGGACGACTTCATGGCGTCGCTGTCGGTCTCCTCGATCGTGTTCGATCCGTCGAACGCCGGCGTGCTGTACGCCGGGACGGGCGAAGGCTACGGCAACACCGACGCGCTGCGCGGCGCCGGCATCTTCCGCAGCGTCGACGGCGGCGCGACCTGGACGCCGCTCGCCGACACCGCGAGCCAGTCGACGGCGGTGAACCGCATCGCGATCGCGCCGTCGGGCGGCGTCCTGCTCGCGGCGACCAACACCGGCCTCTGGCGCAGCGCCGACAACGGCGCGTCGTTCGCGCTGGCGACGACCGGCATCACGCCGCAGGATGTCGACTTCAGCCCGGTCGACGCGCTGAAGGCGGTCGCCGGCGGCTACGGCGCGATCGTCTACTCGTGGGACGGCGGCGCGACGTGGCAGAGCGCACGCGGCCTGCCGACGACGTCCGGCCGCATCGAGCTCGCGTACGCGCGCAGCCAGCCCGACACGATCTACGCGCTCGTCGACACGGGCGGCGGCACGCTCTATCGCAGCACGAACGCCGGCGCGACGTTCTCGCCGGCTTCCACGACGCCGTTGCTCGAGAACGGCCAGGGCTGGTACGACGCGGCGTTATGGGTGAACCCGAAGGACACCAACCACGTCGTCGTTGGCGGCGTGAACCTGCGGCAGACCTTCGACGGCGGCGCGACGTGGAACTGGATCGCCGATCGCATCCACGTCGATCAGCACGTCATCGTCGAGGATCCGCGCTTCGACGACGTCGCCAACCGCACCGTGTTCATCGGCAACGACGGCGGCGTGTACCGCGCGTCGGACATTCGCGCGGCTGCGCAGACCGGCTACACCGCGCTCGACAACAATCTCGGCGTGACGCAGTTCTACGGCGGCGCCGGCAGCGCCGCAACCGGCGTCATCGTCGGCGGCACGCAGGACAACGGGACGCTCGTGCGCCAGCCGCAGTACGGCACGTCCTGGAAGAGCACGCTCGGCGGCGACGGCGGCTTCGTCGCGGCCGATCCGACCGACGCGTCGTACTTCTACGCGGAGACGATCTACCTGCAGCTGTTTCGCAGCGCCGACGCGGGGGCGACGTGGACGGGCGTCGGCGGCGGGATCGCGGACGCCGGCCAGTCAGCGAATTTCATCGCGCCGTTCGCGCTCGATCCGAACGACGCGAACCGGATGTACGCCGGCGGCGCCCGGCTCTGGGTGAGCGCGAACGTGAAGAGCGCGGCGCCGACGTGGAAGGCGATCTTCGGATCGGCGAGCGCGAACCACGTCAGCGCCGTCGCGATTGCACCGTCGGTCTCGGACGTGGCGTGGATCGGCCTCACCTACGGGAACGTCTACCGGACGGCGAACGCCACGGCGGCGGCGCCGTCGTTCACCGCCGTGAACGCGCCGACCTACGGCAACTTCGTCACGCACATCACCGTGAGCCCCTTCGATCCGAACGTCGTCTACGTGACGATGGGCGGCTTCGGATCCGAGAACGTCATCAGGACGACCAACGGCGGCGCGACGTGGAGCGACGCCACCGGCGGCGACACGACGGGCCTGCCGAACGCGCCGGTGAACGATCTCGAAATCGATCCGCAGGACGGGCGCACGCTCTACGCGGCGACGGAGGTCGGCGTCTTCACGAGCCACGACGGCGGCGCGACGTGGGACGTGCCCCAGAGCGGGCCGGCGAACGTCGCGGTCGACGATCTGTTCTGGATGGGGACGACGCTCGTCGCCGCGACGCACGGGCGCGGGATGTTCTCGATCGACGTGAACGGCGCCGGCACGCCCGCGGTCTCGGCGAGCCCGACCTCGATCGACTTCGGATCGCAGGCCGTCGCGCTGTCGAGCGGCGCGCATCGTGTCACCGTGACGAACACCGGTGGCGCGCCGCTGACGATCTACTCGATGTCGGTCGGCGGCGCGAACGCGCGCGATTTCGCGATGCGCGGCTCGACATGCGCGGGGACGATCGCGGCCGGCGCGACCTGCGCCGCCGACGCGATCTTCACGCCGACGGCGGCCGGCACGCGCGTCGCGACGATCACGCTCCAGAGCAACGCGTCGAACGGCGCGCTGGCGATCGCGCTCGGCGGCAGCGGCATCGCCGTCGCGGCGCCGCCGCCGACGCCGTGGACGTCGCAGGACGTCGGCGCGGTCGGCGTCGCCGGCAGCGCCGCGTACTCCGGCGGCGCGTTCAGCGTCAGGGGAGCGGGCGCCGACATCTGGGGATCGGCCGACGCGTTCCAGTTCGTGCACGAGGCGATGACCGGCGACGGGTCGATCGTCGCGCGCGTCGCGGCGATCGACAACGTGCAAGCGTGGACGAAAGCGGGCGTGATGATCCGCGACGGCACGGCGGCCGGCGCGCCGAACGCCGCGATGATCGTGTCGGCGGGCAAGGGCGCGTCGTTTCAGTATCGCAAGGCCGCCGGCGGCGCGACGGCGAACGCGGCCGCCCCCGGTGCCGCGCCTCAGTGGGTGCGGCTCACGCGGACGGGCAGCGTCTTCGTCGCGGCGATCTCCGCCGACGGAGCGGCGTGGGCGCCCGTCGGCCAGGCGACGATCGCGATGCCCGCCACGGTGCAGATCGGCCTCGCCGTCACGAGCCACAGCGTGGCGCAGAGCGCGGCGGCCACCTTCGATCACGTGGCGGTTGCCGCCGCGCCGGCCGCGCTGCCGGCCGGCTGGCAGACCACCGACGTCGGCGCCGTCGGGAAGAGCGGCAGCGCGTCGGAAGCCGGCGGCACGTTCACGGTTGCCGGCGCCGGCGCCGACATCTGGGGGACGGCCGATGCGTTCAGATATGCGTACCGGCTGCTCGCGGCCGACGGGGCGATCGTCGCACGCGTCGCCTCCGTGCAGAACGTGAGCACGTGGACGAAAGCCGGCGTGATGATCCGCCAGAGCCTGTCGCCCGCCAGCGCCCACGCCTCGATCTTCGTGACGCCGGCAAAGGGGATCGCCTTCCAGCGGCGCGCCGCCGCGGGCGGCGTCACGGCAAGCACCGCGATTGCCGGCGCGCCGCCCGCCTACGTCAAGCTCACGCGCGCAGGCGGCATCGTCACCGCATCAATCTCAGCAGACGGCGTGGCGTGGAAGGTCGTCGGTCAGCAGGCGGTGTCAGCGACGGGAGCGATGTGGGTAGGGATTGCCGTGTCGAGCCACGATGTGACGCAGCGTGCAACCGCCGCCTTCGATCGGGTCGACGTTAATTAAGAATTAAGAATTCGTTCCTCGGCGTCAGGCGACCCGCCAGCCGTCGCCGCGCAAGGAATTCATCAACTGCACCGAGCGCTCGATCAACTCGGTCGGCTCGTCGACTTCCTCGACCGACTCGGTGCCGTCAGGGCGGGTGATCACGACGCGGTAGCGGCCAGCGAGCCGGTCGTGCGTAATCTCGTACCGAAGCTTCTCGCCGTTGCGATCGAAAAACCAGATCATGGAGACTTCTAAGACTACAACATCGTGGCACGGCGGTGCTACGCGCCGCGAGCGCGCAATCGTCGTGCTTGTTCGTTGCGTGACGTTCCTGTCGTAAACGGCGCCTCATCGTCCTGCGGCAAAAACTGCGGCGCCCAGGAGACCCGCTTCGGCGTTCAAAATGATCTTGACAGGCATCGATCGCAGCATCGCGTCGAGCGGCGGCTTGGCGCGGAAGGCGCGGATGAACGCGCCGCTCGTGATCGCCGGCAGGATCTTCGGCGCGATGCCGCCGCCGACGAAGAGGCCGCCGGTGGAGACCGATCGCAGCGCGACGTTGCCGGCCTCGGCGCCGTACGCGTCGACGAACATGTCGAGCGTCTCGACGCAGCCGGGGCACGTGCGATCGAGCGCCGCCTGCGAGATGACGGCGGGCGCGTCGGGCGCGTCGAGGTCCGCGACGGCGCGGCACGGTTCGGCGTGCGCGACGCGATGGATATTGATCAGGCCGCGCCCCGAGATCACGTGCTCCACGTCGGCGCGGCCGTAGCGCGTCGTGAGGTCGCGCACGAGCGCGATCTCGCGGTCGTTGCGCGCGGCGAAGTCGGCGTGCCCGCCCTCGGAGGGCGACGGCGCGAAGCGGCCGTCCACCCAGTGGAGCAGCGCCTGGCCGAGGCCGGTGCCGGCCGCGATGAGCGCGATGTTGCCGCCGCGGAGCGCCTCGCCGTCCTGCAGCACGTGGACTTCCGCGTCGCGCAGCACCGGCACCGACCACGCCATCGCCTCGAGATCGTTCAGCAGGAAGACGTGGCGGAGGTGGAACGCCGACGCGACGCCGCGCCCCTCGACGCGCCACGGCACGTTGGTGAGCGTCGCGCCCTCGTCTATCACCGGGCCGGCGACGCCGAACGACGCGCGATCGATCGCGTCGGGGCGCGTGCGGGTGCCGCGCAGGAACTCCGCGATCATCGACGGCAGATCGGCGTACTCGAGCGTCGCGAACGATCGCGTCGCGATCGCGCGCGGGCGCACGGTCGCGGCGTCGAACAGACCGAGCAGCGTCTTGGTTCCGCCGATGTCGCCCGCGAGAATCATGTTGACTTCGATCTTAATCTCGATCATCTTGAGGCGAGTCGCCCCCCAGCGATTCTGCGAGGCCGGAGTGCCCTCACGCTCGCTCGATCAACCCGCGCGCCCGCACACGCTCGCGGGAGAACTCGTGGTCTTCACCGGTAAACTGAGCTCGTTGGGCCGCCGCGAAGCGCGCGCGCTCGTCGAGCGCCTCGGCGGCGCCACCGCCGACGAGGTGAACGCGAAGACGACGCTGCTCGTCGTCGGCGCGGAAGGATTCGGTGCGGCCGCCGGCGACGGACACGAGAAGTCGAACAAGCTGAAACGCGCCGAGGAGCTGAACGCGCAGCCGAACGGCGGCGCCGCGCCGATCCGCATCGTCCCCGAGGACGAATTCTGCCGGCTCGCCGGCGTGCCGACCGCCGATTCGCTCAAGCGCCAGTACCACGCGCTGCGCGACGTGCTCGCGCGCTACCGCGCGCTGCGCGAGGATCACGTGCGCTATCTCGTGAAGTGCGGCGTCCTCCGTCCGGTGCTGCGCACCAACGCCGACACGTTCCTGGCGTTTGCGGATCTCACCTTGCTCAAGCAGGCGAGCGATGGGCTGGCGCAGGGCATCGCGTTTCGCAGCGTGGTGAAGGCGCTCATCGCCGCGCGG
This sequence comes from Acidobacteriota bacterium, assembly GCA_003223775.1. Classification (GTDB taxonomy): domain Bacteria; phylum Acidobacteriota; class Vicinamibacteria; order Vicinamibacterales; family CAVVIG01; genus QHWK01. The sequence continues at coordinate 1,354 of QHWK01000015.1, read as the reverse complement.
CAGGGGCAGCTCGAGTTCGACTTCCGGCTCGACGCGGAGCCGGCGAAGATCCTCACGCTGCAGCGGCCGCAGGGCGCCAGGCCGGTGCAGCGGCCCGCCGCGCCGGTGAGCCTCGAGAGCGCGAGGCAGGCGGAGGATTATTTCCGCATCGGATCGGCGCTCGACGAGGGCAGCGAGTCGACGCGCGACGAAGCGGCGGTCGCGTACCGCAAGGCGCTCGAGCTCGATCCGTTTCTCGTCGCCGCGCTCATCAACCTCGCGAACATCCACTACAGCCGCGACGAGCTCGTCGAGGCGCAGGCGCTCTACGAGCGCGCCATCGGGCTCGAGCCCCACTTCTTCGAGGCGCACTTCAACCTCGGGAACATCTACCACGATCTCGGCCGCTTCCCCGAGGCGCAGGCGTGCTATCACGAGGCGCTGCGGCTGAACCCGTCGTACGCCGACGCGCATTTCTATCTGGCGGTGTCGTTCGAGAAGATGGGGCGGTCGCAGGACGCCCGGCCGCACTGGCGCGCGTATCAGCAGCTCGCGCCGCACGGCGAATGGGTCGAGCTGGCGAAGGAATTCTCGGAGTAGAACACCTGAGTCGAGGAGGGCGGCCCTTTCAGGGCTGCCGACGAGGCGAGGCGTCGCCCTACATTCTGTAACCCGGCACGCGCGTTGAAAGCCTCCTGCCGGAGGTTTTCCATGGACAACACCATGCGCGCGTGGCTCTGCGGCGTCGGCGTCGGCGCCACGACGATGTTCCTGCTGGATCCGGACGGCGGCCGGCGGCGCCGCGCGCTCGTGCGCGACAAGGCGATCCGCGCGGGACGCAAGACGTGGCACGCGGCTGATGCGACGGCCCGCGATGTGGGCCAGCGCGCGGCCGGCGTCACGGCACGGGCGCGCGCGATGTTCGAAACCGAGACGCCCGACGACCGCGTGCTCTGCGCTCGCGTGCGATCCGAGCTGGGCCGCGTCGCGTCGCATCCGCGCGCGATCGATGTCCAGGCGCGCTCGGGCGTCGTCACGCTCATCGGCGACGCGCTCGCGTCTGAGATTCCGTCGATCGTCGGCTGTGTCGAAGCGGTGCGCGGCGTGGACGAGGTCGAGAATCAGCTGGCGCCGCATGCGGACGCCGGCGGCGTGCCGTCGCGGCAGGGCGAGTCCGCGCGGCCGAGTCACTGGCCGAGCTGGGTCCGCAGCGGCTGGTCACCGACTGCGATGCTGGTTGCAGGAGTGGGGGCGGCGGCCGCCGCCGTGGCTGTCGGCGCACGGGCCGGCCGAGCGTAAATTAAGAATCTGGAAGTAAGAATTCGGAATTCCAAATTCCAAATTCCAAATTCTTAATTACAGCGTCAGTAACGAT
>QHWK01000683.1 GCA_003223775.1 Acidobacteriota bacterium | reverse complement strand
AGGTGTTGAAACGGCGCATCGCGGAACGTCGCCTCGACAAACCGCTCGTGTTCCATCGAGACGGCGAGCCGTTGATCGACTGGCGGAAGGCCTGGGAGGCCGCCTGCAAGGCTGCAGGACTGCCGGGCAAGCGGCTGCACGATTGTCGGCGGACGGCGGCGCGCAACTTGATCCGCAGCGGCACGCCGGAGCGCGTGGCGATGCAGCTCACCGGCCACAAGACGCGCTCGGTTTTCGATCGCTACAACATCGTGAGCGAGAGCGATCTCAGAGCGGGCGTTGATCGACTCGCGGCGTACGTGAAGAAGCTGCCGAAAGAAACGATCGTTGAGCCGCTGAACAAGGCGGGGAAAGGACGCGGGTAAGAGTGACACGGACAAAAAGCGAACAATCGAATCTGGCGGAGGGAGAGGGATTCGAACCCCCGGTACCCTTCCGGGTACAATGGTTTTCAAGACCACCGCCATCGACCACTCGGCCATCCCTCCGCGTCGACATCTGGCCCAGACTACGTGCGGTCTGGCGAGCTCCCGCACAAATTCGAGGACTCTCGCGACCGACACCATTGTAGCCGTTCCACACGCACTGACGCCTTTCGTACACGGTCAGGGATCTGTTGTCCCGGACCATTTCAGTGCGATTCGAGTTCGTCGCCCTCGAATCAGAATCGCCGCGGTGCGGGGACTCTCGTTCGACGCGGGCGATCAAGCGGAGCTCGCCGCGAATCTGCCGGATTATCAGCGTGATCATCCAGACGGCTTCGTGCAACTCGCGGCCGACCTCGCGGCGGAAAGGCGCTAGAATCCCGACGTTGTCCGAATGGCAGTTCCTCGTCACGCTTAACAGCCGACTGCGCCCGCTGACGAAACCGGTCGAGATCCAGGAACTCGCCGTCCGCCTGCTTGGCGCGCATCTCCACGCCCGCGTGACCTGCGCGTACGCCGAGGGTGACGAGTTCGTCATCCGCCGATCCTGTCCTGACGGTGTCGTCCCGTGCGGCGATCGCGATCCCGTGGTCCGTTGCGGGCGGGCGATTGTGGATGCGTGCCGCCGAGGGGAAACGCTCGCCGTCAACGATGTCCGCACCGATCCACGATTGACGGACGCCGCGCGCGATCTTTTCCTGGCACAAGACACCGCGGCCGTCGTGACGGCGCCGCTCCTGAAAGACAAGCGATGGGTCGGCACATTCGGCGTCCACAGCGCGACGCCGCGCACCTGGACGCCCGACCAGATCTCGCTGATCGAAGTGCTGGCCGAGCAGACGTGGGCCGCCGAGGAACGGTCCAATGCCGAGGAGGCCCTGGCGCGGACCGCGGACCGTCAAGCGTTTCTGCGCCGGCTGAGCGACACGGTCGGGCCGCTCGCCGCTCCTGCGCGGATCCTCCAGGACACGTGTCGTCTGCTGGGAGAACACCTGCGGGTGAATCGGGTGGCCTACGGCGAAATCGACGGCAACGATTGCGTCATCGTCAACGACTACGTGAACGGCCTGCCCTCACTCGCTGGCCGCATCCGGTGGGCCGGTCTCGGCGGCAGCCGCGCAGCGGACATCCTGAAGGGTGCGACGCTGTCGGTCAATGACACGTCGACGGAGCCGCACACCCCCGAGGAACGCGTCGCGCTGCAGGCGGCGGGCATCGGCGCCTACATCTGTCCTCTGCTGGTCAAGGATGGCCGGTTCATCGGCGCCTTCGGGATTCACAGCCGCTCGCCGCGGTCGTGGACGCGCGACGAGATCACGCTCGTGGAGGAAGTCGCCGACCGCACCTGGGGGACGCTCGAGCGCCGCAAGGCGGAGGCCGAGCTGCTCGCCAACGAAGAACGCCTCGCGTTTCTCCTTCGATTCAACGACGCGCTTCGACCGCTGCTCGACGCCGGCGATGTCCAGCAGACCGCCGCACGGTTGCTCGGCGAGCATCTTGGTGTCGCGCGTGTCGGCTATGCCGAGGTCGACGACCTCGGGTACACCATCCGTCACGAGTACACGCGCGACGGCGCGGCTCCGCTCGCCGGCTCCATCGCAGGAGTCACCGTGGTGTCCGAATTGCGGGACGCGCTCCGGCGCGGTGAGACGATCGCCGTCGCCGACGTCGAGGCGGACCAGCGACTCGGCGACGGCGAGCGGGCGTCGTTCCGATCGCGGCAGATCGGCGCATTCGTCGCTGCGGCGCGGTTCAGGGATGGGCGCATGATCGCGGCCTTCGGCGCCAACGACGCCACGCCGCGTGCGTGGACGGCACCGGAGCTCGAGTTGGTTCGCGACGTGGCGGAACGGACCTGGGATGCCGTCGAGCGTTCGCGAGCCGAAGCCGCCATCTTCCAGGGCGAACAGCGGCTCCGCCTGGCGCTCGACGCATCCGGGGGCGGGTCCTGGACATGGACCGCGGCGACAAACCAGGCCGACTGGGACGAACGCTTCCGTACGCTGTACGGTTTCCCTCCCGACCAGCCGCCGGACCCCGAAGGATGGCTGCCGCGCGTGCATGAAGAAGATCGTCCGCGGGTGCTGGCGCTGCTCGACGAGATCAGGACGTCCCCCGCGAAGGAGTCGTGGCAGCACACGTTCCGGATCGTGCGGCCT
>QHWK01000682.1 GCA_003223775.1 Acidobacteriota bacterium | reverse complement strand
CCTGGCGCGATCTGAAATCCTGCCTGCGGCGTCTGGCGGATCACGATGCCCGCCGCGACGCCCGGGTAGGGCGTCGATCCGACCACGGCGACGCGAAAGCCGCGATTGCGGAGGATCTCGGCCGCGCGGTCGCCGTTGATGCCGATGAGATCCGGCATCACATAGCTGGCGCCGCGCTCCCCGCGGTTGACGAGCAGCGCGACGGCCGCGCCCGCCGATTTAGCCGGCGGCGTCTGCGCGACGACGACATCGGGCGAATAGGTGTGCGACCTGATTTCGGAGAGGTCGGACAAGGTGAGGCCGTCCTGCGTGAGTCGCATCTGCGCGGTCCGCTCCGTCTCGCCGATGAGCAGCGGAACGGTCGCCGCGCGCTGGCCCGCGCTCAGCCAGACGCGGACGCTGCGCTGGCGGCGCGCCACCGAGCCCGGCGCCGGATCCTGCGCGAGCACGCGCCCCGCCGCGATCTTCGGATCGGGCCGCCGCGTCTCGTCGATCTTGACTGCGAGGCCGAGCGTATCGGCGATCGCCGTCGCGTCGTTCGCGGTGCGATTCGTGAAGTCGGGCACGTGGACCTCACGCGTGCGGAGCGCAAGGCGCATCGACGCCGCGGCGAAGATGAGATACGTCGCGAGGAGGCCGCCGCCGAGCAGAACGAGCTTGCCCGCGCTCCAGACGCGCGTTCCGAGTGCCATGTGGATATCTCGATGGTACTACAACAAGTTACGGGAGCGCCCCGGGCCGGCGGCGGTGCACGGGCTTGCGCAGCTCCTCATCCGCGCCGGACGAACACCGCGGCGAAGAACGCCTCGAGGCCGTGCAGATGCGGCTCGGTACGAAAGTGGCCGCGCGCGTCGACCAGCATCTCATGAAGCTGCGGGTTCGCGACCGCAGCGGAGACCGGCTCGAACGACGGCGCGGCGGCAGCGAACGCGTCCGCGATCTGCTCGTTCTCTTCCGGCTCGCTCGAGCACGTGGCGTAGACGAGCCGCCCGCCCGGTGCGACGGCGTCCGCGGCACGCTGCAGCATCGTCAATTCCGCCGCGGCGAGCGGGGCGAGATCGCTTTCGAGCCGGCGCCAGCGGATGTCCGGATCGCGCCGCAGCGTGCCAAGGCCCGAGCACGGCGCATCGACGAGCACGCAGTCGAACGCGGTCGAGAAGGGCAGCGGGACGCGCGCGTCAGCCTGCACGATGCGCACGTTCGGTGCGCCGCTGTGCGCGACCGTGCGGCGGAGGAGATCGATGCGGCGATCGCGCACATCGGTCGCGACGAGCAGCCCCGCGCCCTGCATCGCGGCCGCAATCGCCGTGGTCTTGCCGCCCGGCGCGGCGCAGGCGTCGAGGACGCGCGGCGGCGGAGGATTGCCGGCGAGCAGCGTGACGAGTTGCGACGCCTCGTCCTGCACGAAGAACGCGCGATCGTGATCGTCGAGCCGCAGCGGATGGCCTTCGTCGACGATCAGCGCGTCCGGCGCGAAGCGTCCAGGATGGGTCTCGATCTCGAGGGCGCGCAGCCGATCCGCGAGCTCGTCGCGCGTGGCGGCGAAGCGATTCGCGCGAAGCGTGAGCGCGCCGGGCGTGTTGTTGAAGTGCATCCACGCCTCGGCGACGTCGAACCCGAGACGGTCGTACCAGCGCGACGCGAGCCATCGCGGATGTGAGAGCGTCACGCTGAGGTACTCGAGCGCCGCGGCGCGGCTGCCGGCGTCGGCGGGCCGCGGCGGCAGCGGCAGCGCGCCGCGTTTCCGCGACACCTCGCGAAGGACGGCGTTCACGAAGCCGGCTGCGCTCGCCTTGCCCGCTCGCCGCGCCAGGTTCACCGCATCGTCTACGACGGCCGAGGCGGGGACTCGCGTGAGATGGAGCAGCTGGTAGACGCTGAGGCGCAGAATCTCGACGACCTGGGTGTCGAGACGCGCGAGCGGCCGCTTCGCGAAGGCGACGATGACATGATCGAGCGCGGCGCGCCACCGCTGCACGCCGGCCGCGATCTCGGCGGCGAGCGCGCGATCGCGGTCGTCGCGAAGGCCGCCGCGCGCGACCGCGATGGCCGCCGGCAGATCCGCGCTGCCCCCCGAGACCGCGCTGAGGATCTCGTACGCGGCGACGCGCGCGGGCGCGATCATGGCGCCGCCGTCAGGCGATCGCCCGGCTCGACGCGATGGCCCGCCAGAAACTCGCGCGCCGTCATCGGCCGTTTCCCCTCCGCCTGGACTTCGACCACGCGCAAGCGCCCGGTGCCGGCGGCGACGACGAGATCGTCGGCCCTTGCCGCGATCACGGTGCCGGGCGCCGCGCCGGCGGCCCGGCCAGCTCCAGTCGATGGCGCCGTCCGCTTTCGTCAGCCGCGGCGCATACGTCGCCGCCGCATCGTCCTGCGGCGTTTCGCGCGCGCGGCCGGCGGCGATGTCGTCCACCGCCGCGGCGGCGAGCGCCGCGCCGTCGCGCGCGAGATCCCGTTCGACCTCCTCGCTCGTCTCGTCCGGATCGATCGGACGCCTCGTCTCGGCGAGCATCGGCCCGGCGTCGAGCGCCTTGACGACGCGCATGATCGTGACGCCCGTCTCGCGCTCGCCGTTCATGATCGCGCGGTGCACGGGCGCGGCGCCGCGGTATTGCGGCAGCAGCGACGCGTGCACGTTGATCATCCCGAGCCGCGGGGCGGCGAGCACCGCGTCGGTCAGGATCCTGCCGTAGGCCGCGACGACGCCGAGGTCGGTTTGCATCGCCGCGAGGGCGGCGAGAAACGCGTCGTCTTTCAGGCGGTCGGGCTGGAGAACCGGCAGCGCCGCATCGACCGCGCGCGCCTTGACCGGCGCATACGACGTCTTGTGGCCGCGGCCGCGGGGCCGATCCGGCTGCGTGACCACGCCGACGAGCTGATGGCGGGACCGGAGGAGCGCGTCGAGCGTCGGCACGGCGAACTCCGGCGTGCCGAAGAAGACGATGCGCAGCGGCGGCGCGCTCACCATTTGCCGGCGCGCGTCAGCTTGCGAATCTTCCGCACGATCAGATCGCGCTTGATGCCGCGCAGACGATCGACGAACACCGTGCCGTCGAGATGATCCATCTCGTGTTGAAACGCGCGCGCGAGGAGGCCGGTTGCCTCGACCGTGCGCTGCTGCCACTCGCGATCGAATCCGCGCAGGACGGCGCGCATCGGCCGCACGACCGTCGCGTTGAACCCGGGCACGCTGAGGCACCCTTCCTCTTCGAGCTGCGTGCCGTCGCGCTCGACGAACTCGGGGTTGACGAAGACCATGAGGCCGCCGGAATCGCGGCCGACCGACACGTCGACGACGAAGAGCCGCAACGCCACGCCCACCTGCGGCGCCGCGAGCCCGACGCCCGGCGCGGCATACATCGTGTCGATCATGTCGTCGATGAGGCGATCGATCTCCGGCGTGAGCTCATCGACCGGCCGCGCTTTCTCGTGAAGCGGCGCGTCGCCATACTTGAGGATGGGGCGGATCATCGATGATTCAGAGAACGCAAAGGAGGCAAAGATCGCGAAGGCGCAAAGGACGCGCAAAGAAGAATACTTTACTCGGGAAAACCGTTGACCTTTCGCTCGATGCCGTCACGGAGCAGGCTCACATTGAAGTTGATGAGCAGTCCGAGCTTCAACTTGAGTTGCTTCAGGTAGGAAACCAGTTGCGCACCATGGACGCGTGCGAGGCGGTCGATTGCCTTCACTTCGACAACAACCGAATTGTCGACGATCAAATCGACGCGGTAGCCGCAATCCAGGCGGTGGCTCTTGTAAACGAGCGGCACCGGCTTCTCTCGCTCCACCGACATGCCGCGACTCGTCAGCTCGAATGCCAGCGACGCCTTGTACGCTGATTCGAGCATGCCTGGTCCGAGTTCGCGATGCACATCGATCGCGGCACCAATGATCGTGTTCGAGAGTTGATTGAGCCGATCCCTCTCTGCCTGTGTGTTCGACATGCTGCACAGGTGAGCAAGAATCGATGCGTCGTACAGATGTGCAGTGGAGAACGCGAGTTGACGTCCCCGTCACAAAAAGTCGCAAGCGTGGATTGAAGAAACTGCAGTCGCCTCCTTTGTGATCTTCGCGGTCTTTGCGATCTCCGCGAGCTTAGCCACCTTTGCGTTCTCCAAACCGCGCAGCGGTCCGATCGCGATACGTATTCCAGTTCCCCACGAGCTCCTCGATCGAGTCTCCTCCGAACTTCTCGATCAGCGCGTCCGCGAGCACGAACGCGACCATCGCTTCGCCGACGACGGCGGCGGCGGGGACGGCGCAGACGTCGCTGCGCTCGACGGCGGCGGGGCTCGCGGTCATCGTCGCGAGATCGACCGATCGGAGCGGCGACATCAACGTCGAGATCGGCTTCATGTAGCCGGTGACGCGGACGTCCTCGCCGTTGGTGACGCCGCCCTCGAGGCCGCCCGCGTTGTTGGTCGGGCGCCGCACGCCGATCGGCGCGGCGGCGCCGCCCGGG
>QHWK01000681.1 GCA_003223775.1 Acidobacteriota bacterium | reverse complement strand
TGTCGGTCGCCGTCTCGCCCGACGGCCGGACGCTCGCGATCGATCTGCAGGGCAGCCTCTGGACGCTGCCGTCGAGCGGCGGCACGGCGACGCGCATCACGGATCTGTTCAACGACGCGCGGCAGCCGACGTGGTCGCCCGACGGCAAGTGGATCACCTACTTCGCCTACCGCGACGGCGGCTACGACGTCTGGGCGGTCGCGCCCGACGGATCGAATCAGCACAAGCTGACCTGGGGCCCGTTCGACGACCGCGAGCCGATCTGGTCGCACGACGGCACACGCGTCGCGTTCTCGTCGGATCGCGGCAGCCCGCTCGGCAGCGACTACAACATCTGGACGCTCGACGTGAAAACCGGCGAGCTCCGCCAGCTGACGAAGAACGCCGCCGACGACTACATGCCGTCGTGGTCGCCGGACGACAAGGAGATCGCCTTCGCCTCGTCCCGCGACGAGCAGCAGGGCGTGTGGGCGGTGAACGTCGCCGACGGCGCCGAACGCAAGCTCGACGCTCCGGGGACCGCAGGGCGCGTCGACGCGCCGTCGTGGGGGCCGGGCGGGCAGGTCGTCTATCACGTCGGACGCGGCGGCGGATGCGGTGCGGCGGCGAGCGGTCCGGAATCGTCGCGCTACGAGATCGCGCATCGCGCGATCACCGGCGACGAGAACGTCTTCGCGTTCCGCGCCTCGTGGGCCTCGCCGACGACGTTCTACTACGTGTCGGACGGCAAAATCCGCCGGCGCGACATCAAGGCCGACAGGTCGGACACGATCGAGTTCTCCGCGACGCTGCAGGTGACGCGCGCCGCGGACACCTACGTCCGCCGCAAGCGCGATTTCACGTCCACGGCGCCGCGCCAGGCGCTTGGCATCGTGCGTCCGGCGATTTCACCCGACGGCAAACAGATCGCGTTCGCCGCGCTCGGCGACATCTACGTGATGCCGGTCGGCGGCAAGCCGGTGAATCTGACGAAGAACGCCGCGCTCGACACCGATCCCGCGTGGTCGCCGGACGGATCGCAGCTCGCGTACTCGTCGGACAGGGACAGCGAGCACCTGCAGCTCTGGGTGCGCGACATGAAGTCTGGCCAGGCTCGCCGGCTCACCGATCTGACGACGCAGCCGCAGGGCGCGGCGTGGTCGCCCGACGGCAGGCGCATCGCGTTCTTCAACGTGGACGGCATGTGGCGCGTCGCGCAGATGTCGGTCGTCGACGTCGCGACGGGCCAGGTGACCAGGGTGCACGATTCGCTGCCGCAGCCGGGCGCGCCCACGTGGTCGCCCGACGGCCGGCGGCTCGCGATCGCCGGCATCGCGCCGATGACGCGCCGCTTCCGCGAGGGGACGAATCAGATCCTCACGATGTCGGCAGACGTAGGGCGACCCTTTCAGGGTCGCCAAGCCGCCGGCGAGCCTGAAAGGGTCGCCCTACAGGACGACAAGTGGTTCGCGCCCGAGCCGATGCTGTCGATCGACTCGCGCGGCGGCTGCGGCCCCGCGTGGTCGCCCGACGGCACGAAGATGGCCGCGATCTACGAAGGCGTCCTGTCCGTATGGCCGGTCGCCGTCTCCGGCGAGCCGCTCGGCCCGCCGCGCCGCGTCACCTCGGAGAGCGCGCACGCGCCGAGCTGGCAGGGCGATTCGCGCCACGTCCTGTATCAATCGCTCGACAAGCTCCGCATCGTCGACATCGAGACCGGCGAGACGCGCACGGTTCCGCTCGATCTGAAGTACACGCCCGCGGTTCCGACCGGCCACATCGTCGTGCACGCCGGCGCGCTCGTGGACATGAAGAGCCCGCAGGCGCGCACGAACGTCGACGTGCTGATCGACGGCAACAAAATCGTGAGCGTCGTGCCGCACGCGGACGCGAACCATGCGGGCGGCCACCTCATCGACGCGTCGAACCTCACCGTGATGCCGGGACTCATCGAATTCCACTCGCACCTGCAGCCCGATTTTGGCGAAGCGGCAGGGCGCGCGTGGCTCGCATTCGGCGTCACGACCGTGCGCAGTCCGGGCAACACCCCGTACGAGCCGGTGGAGGAGCGCGAGGCGAACGAAGCGGGCGTGCGCCCCGGGCCGCGCGTCTACGGCACCGGCAATCTGATGGAGTGGCAGCGCGTTTACTACAAGATGGGGATCGCGATCTCCAGCGTCGCCCATTTCGAGATGGAGCTGCAGCGCGCGAAGGTGCTGCAGTACGACCTGCTCAAGAGCTACGTGCGGCTCCCGGATCTGCAGCAGAAGCGCATGGTGGAGTTCGCGCACAGCATCGGGATTCCCGTCGCGACGCACGAAATCTATCCCGCGGCGTACGTCGGCGTCGACAACACCGAGCACACCTCCGCGACGAGCCGCCGCGGCTACTCGCCGAAGATGGCGACGCTGCAGCGCGCGTACGACGACGTGGTGCAGCTGTTCGGCAGGAGCCAGCGCGTGCTGACGCCGACGCTCTTCGGCGCCGGCCGGCGCCTGTTCGCGTCGGAGCCGGGCTTGAAGAACGATCCGCGCTTCAAGCTGTATCCGGCGTGGATGCAGGCGCAGGTCGCGACGATG
>QHWK01000680.1 GCA_003223775.1 Acidobacteriota bacterium | reverse complement strand
GTCCAGCGCGATCAAGTTGCCCTGACCGTCGCCTGAGAAGACGAGTCCGCCCGCAGTCGAAAAGACGCCGGCCCACGCGTCGGCGTACTCCCTGAATTCCCACTTCACCGTTCCCGTTTTCGGATCGACGGCGCGCACCGCGCTCTCCGATCGCTCCTCGGGGACGCCGAAGAAGGCGCTGCCGATGAAGAGCCGTCCCGGCCGATACGGCGGCTCGAGCTTCTCGTCCGACATGAACGTGTCGCACTGCTCGTAGCTGAAGAAGTACACGAGGTGCGTGCGCGGGCTGAACGACGGCGAGTGCCAGTTGGTGCCGCCGGTGCCGCTCGGGCAGACGCGCGTGCCTTCAGCCGACGGATCCATGTTCGGCTGCAGCACCGGCCGGCCGTTCGCGTCCAGCTCCTTCGCCCACGTCACCTGCGTGTAGGGCCTGCCGAGCAGGAACGCGCCGGTGACGCGATCGAGCACGTAGAAGAACCCGTTGCGGTTCGCCACCGCGACCAGCTTGCGCGGCGTGCCGGCAATCGTGTCGTCGAACAGGATCGGCGTGTGCGTCGAATCCCAGTCGTGGACGTCGTGCGGCGTGAACTGGAAATGCCATTTCATCGTGCCCGTATCGGGATCGAGCGCGACGAGCGAGTCCGAGTAGAGGTTGTCGCCCAGACGATTCGCGCCGTACATCTGCGGCCCCGGGTTTCCGGTCCCCCAATACAGCAGGTTGAGCGCCGGATCGTACGAGCCGGTCACCCACGTCGGCGCGCCGCCGCGCTTCCACGAGTCGCCCTTCCACGTGTCGTTGCCGGGCTCGCCCTCGCCGGGAATCGTGTAGAAACGCCACGCGCGCTTCCCCGAGTCCGCGTCGTACGCGTCGATGAAGCCGCGGACGCCGTACTCGCCGCCGGCGACGCCGATGACGATCTTGTCCTTCACGACGAGCGGCGCGCCGGTGAAGCTGTAGCCCTTGTCCGCGTCGGCGGCGGCGATGTCCCACCGAACGCGGCCCGTGCGCGCGTCGAGGCTGACGACGTGCGCGTCGAGCGTGCCCATGAACAGACGATCGCCGAGGGCCGCGAACCCGCGGTTCTGCGGCCCGCAGCAGAGCGACATCTCCTTCGGCAGCGTGCGCTCGTAGTGCCATAGCGGCCGCCCCGTGCGCACGTCCACGGCGTACGCGTGGTTCTGCGGTGTCGTCAGGTACATCACGCCGTCGATCACGAGCGGCGTCGTCTCGTGGCGGCCGCGCACGCCGGTCTGAAAGACCCACTGCAGCGCGAGGCGCGAGACGTTGGTCTTGTTGATCTGATCGAGCGGGCTGAAGCGGCTGCCGTCGTACGATCCCGAGTACGTCAACCACTGCTGCGGCTCGGCGGACGCGTTGGCGAGCCGCTCCGGCGTCACCTGTGCGGACGCGGACGCCGCCGCGAGACAGAGTGCGAGGGCGATCGATTCAGTCTTCATGCGAACCACCCTTCGTGCGCGTCGGCGTCGAGCGCAGCGACTGCAGATACGCGACGAGGTTGTCGAGATCGGCGCCGGGCAGCTTCGCCGCATCGTAGGCCGGCATCAGGGACCGGTTTTCGTGGCGGACGCTCTTCAGCGCCTTCTTGTCCAGGCTGTGAATCCGCTCGCTCGCGTCCATCAGCTGCAGCGTGAACGTGTCCTCGTTCATCGGCACGCCGACGATCGCGCGTCCGTCCGCGGTGACGGCCGTCACCGTGTCGTAGCGGAGCGAGACCGAGTCGCCGAAGCCGTGGTTCTCCGTCAGGTGCCGCGCGGGCTGCCGGATCGACTCGATCAGATACGCGCGCGGCCGCGCCGAGCCGACCGTCGAGAGCTCCGGGCCGAGGCGTCCGCCGCGCCCATTCACCATGTGGCACGACGCGCAGCCGCCCGCGCCGAAGAAGAGCGCCTCGCCGCGTTGCGCATCGCCGGCTGCAGGCGCGGGTGCCTGCTGCAGTGTCCGCAGGTACGAGACGAGCTGCCAGATTTCGTCGGTGTTGAGCTTGTGCGGCGGCATCGCCGTGCCGGGCACGCCGTCGGCGATGGTGCGCGCGAGATCCGGGTCGGCGCCGCCGTGGTTCCACGAACCAGTCGTGAGATCGGGACCGCGCATGCCGCCGCGCGCGCCGACGCCGTGGCAGAACACGCATTCCTGCCGGAACAGCACGGCGCCGCTCCTGATCGCCGACGCGTCGCCCGCCAGCGGATTGCGCTGTTCGGCCGCCGGCGCCGCGGCCTGCGCCGCGAGATGAATCGTCGATCCGACGATCAGTGCGCCCGCGAGTGTGAGCCGCACTCGGAGACTGCCCAT
>QHWK01000679.1:2611-3417 GCA_003223775.1 Acidobacteriota bacterium | reverse complement strand
GAGTGCCCATCTCGCCTCATCGACCTGCCGAACGATCGCGCGAGCTTCCTGAAAAGACGAACCCGTTGTTGCAAAGTCGACGGAATCGGCGCGGATTCTTCCGACGCGCAGCGCCGCCGGCACGCGACGGTTGCAGGCGCAGGCGGCCGTGTCCGATGCCAGGCCACAGTAGCTGCGCGTGAACGACTCGATGGCCGTGCGCGCGTGTTGTAGGCGCTTACGGAAGAGTGCTGGCGTGATCTCCAAGGCCTCTGCCGCCTCAGGCCCGGGCAGGTCGAGAATCTCGCCGAACACGTACGCCAGCCGGTGTGGGCGATCCAGGCATTGGATCATGCCGAGCGTGCACCCAATTTTCACTTCCTCGGTCAGGAGTGATCGTTCAGCGTCCGCGGGCCCGTCCGACGACAGGCCTTCGGCGAGATCCTCGGCGAACCGTTCGAAGTTCAAGTGCATGCGCTCGACCGGGCTCTTCTTCACGTCGAGGATGTAGTTGACCGCGACCCTGTAGACCCAGGTCTTGAGCTTGCTGCGAAAATCGAATTGCGCCAGCCGCGTGACCACGCGAACAAGGATTTCCTGCGTCGCGTCTTCCGCGTCCTCTCGGTTCCACAACATGCGCAGAGCCAGGCCGTAGACATCGCCTTGCAGATCTCTGACGAGGCGATCGAGAGCATGCCCGTCGCCGTCAATCGCGCGCCTGGCGACGTCTTCGAGTGCTACCGGCTGCACCATCACCGTTCCATCAACGACTTCAGCGTTGCGAGCTCCGATTGCAGTATGGCGCGCTGCGCCTCGAGCGCACCCTC
>QHWK01000679.1:0-2599 GCA_003223775.1 Acidobacteriota bacterium | reverse complement strand
GTCCACGGTGCCTGCATCAGCATCGGCTGAGACGTCCAAACCAACATCGACCGCTCCCGCGGGAGTTTCGAGCCGGGCGCGGCCCTCCTCTGCCGACACGAACGCGTGGGCCCACTGCGGAAGGTTGCCGGGCTCTTTCAAGAACTCGAAGACTTTGGCTCGCGTGGCAACGATCTCGATTCCTTGAACATCGAACATACGCATGACCAACTCCTGGAGGGGCATCCCTCTCTCTGTCCTTTGACGAGTGGGTGAACAGGAGTGTGAACTCGTGCCGCCTCGTCCTCCGCTCAGCTCTTGTGGCCTCGTGGATCAACCTGGATCTCGCGCAGATTCTTCATCGCCTTCCGCCAGAGTTCGTGAAAGCCGTGCGCCAGGCTGTCCGCGAGTTCGCGATCCCGGAGGAGCAACCGTGGCTTCCCCGATCAGACGACTTGGCTGGCGTTGGCTCTGGAGGCCGTGTTTTGGCGGCTCGCAGGGACAATCGTGGGGACAGATCAGCCATCGTGTCCGTGTCAGTTCTTGTCAAATATTGACAATATCCGCCATGGCGTCTAGTCTCGACATGAGGGCTGATCGCATGAACGTCTCGCTCACGCCAGAGCTCGAACGACTCGTGAACGAAAAGGTTGAGAGCGGCTTGTACCAGACTGCCAGCGAAGTTGTCCGTGAGGCGCTTCGGCTCTTGAAGGAACGCGATCAGGCGAGGGAGCAGCTTCGCGCGGACGTGCAGGCCGGGTTCGATCAGTTCGCCCGCGGTGAGGAACGCACGTACGACAAGACCTCAGGTCGCCAGCTCGCCGAACGGATCAAGTCGCGCGGTCGTACAGCTCGCACCAAGAAGTCGTAGATGTCGTATCGGCTGTCCAGCCTTGCCGAGCAGGACCTCGAGGAGATCTGGTTCTACGTCGCCGAGGATGCCAGTCCCACCACGGCCGATCGACTCATCGACGCGATAATTGACCGCTTCGAACTGCTGGCTGAACAACCTCGAATGGGTCGCCTCCGACCGGAGCTTGGGGAGGGCGTCCGGTCGTTCGTCGTCGAGAGTTACGTGATCTACTACCGCGATGAAGGCAAAGTCTTGATCGCGAGGATTTTTCATGGACGGCGCGACCAGGCGGCGGCGTGGTCCGAATCAGGGTGACTGTCGGGTGTGAAACGCTCAACATCCTTCCGGTAGACCCGCAGCACGATCCCGGTGTCCAACGATGAAACTTGATCCTGGCGTGAAGACGCTGCTCGAATCTCTTGAGCGCGTGAGTGGAAATCGACGGGCAGCACGCGCGAACGGCCGCTACACACGCTACGCGACGGCGAGGGTCCGCAAGGATCGGCGGCTGAATATTCACCTGCCAATCCCGTTCGATGGGTGAGCCGAATGGAAGTCGATCTACTGTGCGCCGCGCGTCGTCATCGAACTGGACGGTGCGCAGCACCTGGCATCCGGCCGCGTATCAACGCGATCGGCGCAAGCGCCAGCTACTGCAGGAGAACGGGTACTTGTGTTGCGGCTTCTTGCCGACGATGTGGCGAATGAGCTCGACACAATTCTCGATGCCGTCTTGCACTCGCTCACCCTTCGCCGAGATGCGGGCCGTTCGCCGCTCCTCACAGTCGAGCGACGAACTCCAGCCTGAGCCGACGCCGCGGCCGGAACACCGGAATTTCCGGAACCCGCATTGCTGTACATCTCTTGACGAGCACGTACATTGGGTCTGCGCGCGGGGCGGAGGTTCTCGTTAGCGCCGCCATTGTGCGCGTGCCTGTCGCTTCTCAGCTTCCCGGTACTCACCGATAGCGCCGCGAACTTCCTCGAGCGCTTGATCGGACGACAGGCGCACCAGCGCGGAGCGGATCTGCTTGATGACGGCGTCGAGTCGTTCGACTTCACGCGGACCGTCGATCACCATCGGAAGCCCGAACGGTCCGTCGACGATCAGCGGCGCGTATCGCGGATGCAGCCGCACCGACTGGACTTCGTTTTGGATCTCGATCGCTTGCTGCTTCAACAGCTCGGCGTACGCCCGCAGCTTTTCCCGACTCAGGCGATCTGCTGCAGGGCCCGCTGCGTCGAGGAACTCGAGTTCGAGCTTGAGCAGCGCATGTAAGTCGCCGCGGGTGTACGCGGCGGTGATGTCTTGCATGATGCGGCTCTTCCTCTCGCGCTCGGCCTGATCGGGTTCGCGGTCCGGGTGCAGTTCCTTTACGAGCCGCCGGTACACCGCGCCGAGGCTATCCTTCCGCAGCTGGTCGTAAGACCGGGCCTTCTCCTCCTCCCGCAGCTGTCGTTTCGTTTTGACACGGCTCTCACTGCTGCTGCTATTGTTCTCTTCAGCGCGACGGAGATCGTGTGCCAGCCGCGCTGCTGCGGCCGCAGCGTCCTGCTCGGTCATGTCCGCGCGCAACTCAGGCACTTCGACATCGAGCCCAAGCTCGTCGAATGCGGCGGCCATTTCCACTCGCGCCTCCTCGATGTCTTCCTGAAGCGCCTGCGAATAACTGACATTGTGTAGCCGTTCGAATAGATCCTGAAGATCCGGCTCTGGCCTCTCGACGTGCAGCAGCACCGCATCGAGCTGCTTCACCAGGATCTGCC
>QHWK01000678.1 GCA_003223775.1 Acidobacteriota bacterium | reverse complement strand
GGTGAACATCGCAACGCGCAACGATCCCGAGACGATCACCGGCTTCGATCACCGCCGCAACAACTGGGAGGTCTCAGCGACCGTGTCGCACGAGCTGATGCCGCGCGTCTCGACCGAGATCTCGTATTACCGGCGCGCGCAGGGTCATTTCACGACCACCGACAACCTCGACGTCGGCCCCACCGATTTCACGCCGTACTGCGTGACGGCCCCGAAGGACACGCGGCTGCCCGACGGCGGCGGCAATCAGATCTGCGGGCTCTACGACATCTCGGCGCCGAAGTTCGGGCTGGCCGCGAACAACCTGGTGACGTTCGTCGACAAGGCGGGCGGCCAGTGGAGCGAGGTGTTCAACGGGATCGACTTCGCGGCCAATGCGCGCCTCCGGTCGGATCTGTTCGTGACCGGCGGCTTCGCCACCGGCAACACGCACTTCAACAACTGCTCCGCGTTCGTCGACAATCCGCAGACCGGCTTCGGCGTCTCGACAGCGGTTCCCGGCGCGGGCACGGCGCCGACGCCGGGCACGGGCCTCGTGTTCTCCTACTGCGACTTCGACACGAGCTGGCTGACGCAGATCAAGGCCACCGGGTCGTACACGCTGCCGTGGCAGCAGATCCAGATCGGCGGCGTGCTTCAGAATCTTCCGGGCCAGCAGGTGCTCGCCAACTGGAACATCACGCAGGCTGACGTCGCGGCGAACGGCTCGCTGGCCCGTGCGCTGTCCGGCGGCGCGAACACGTCGCGCGTCGTGCCGCTCATCAAGCCGGGGACGGAGTACACGCCGCGCCGGACGCAGCTCGATCTCCGCGTCGCGAAGAACTTCACGATCGCACCGTCGCGCCGGCTGCAGGTGATGGCCGACATCTTCAACGCGCTGAACTCGAACGCCGCGGTCGGCGCGACGTCGAACGCCGGCGAACCGCCGGCCGCGATCAACACGACCTACGGCGGCGCCTGGCTCAAGCCGCTCAACATCCTGCAGGCGAGATACGTGAAGCTCGGTATTCAAATTACCTTCTGACGATTGCAAGGCAGGAACGCAGGACGGCAGAAATTCAAGGAAGGAAGGCTGGAAGGAGGAATTGACGAGGGACGGAAGGTTGAAGGGTTGGAGGGCTCGCCCTTCCGCCTCCGCCTTTCTGCCTTCGCCTTTCCGCCTTTCAACCTTCTGCCTTCGTCATTCCAGCCTTCCGTCCCTTCTGCCTTGAATTCCTGCCCTCCTGCCTTCCTGCCCTCCTGCCTTGCTGTACGTTCGCCGCCCGCGCTACATTCCCATCCATGAAAGCCGCGATTTTTGCGCTTCTCGTGTCGGTGAGCGTCCCGCAGCTGCCGAAAAGCCAGATGCCCGATCTCGGGCGTCCGACGCGGCCGAACGACGAGCAGCCGCTCTTCAATTTCGAGGAGTACTTTCCCGGCACGTGGACCTTCGAATGGGACGTCCCCGAGGGTGTGCTCGGGCCGTCGGGCACGATCAAGGGGACGATCGCCTACAAGCGCATCGATGCGCAGTTCTTCGAGGCCGAGACGACGGCGAACGGGCCCGGCGGCGCGTTCAGCGTGAAAGAAACGATCGCGTACAGGAAAGACGGAAAGACGGCGGCGCGATGGGTGACCGACAGCCGGGGCTTCGCCTACGCGCAGGTGGCGTCGGTCGGCGGCGATCTCGGCGGGTATTTCAACTTCTACTACGACAGCGCGCCGTTTCAATACAAGGGCAAAACGGTCCGGATCAAGAACGCGCTGCGCCTCGTGTCGCCGATTCGCTACCGGAACCAGGCGTCGATCTCGGTCGACGGCGGCCCGTTCGTCAATTACGGCAACCCCTGGTTCGAGAAATCGACCTCCGCCGCTCCCAGCAAACAACGCTAGCGCGGGGGTTTGTCGGCGCGTTACCATAGGAGCTCTCTAAAGGAGCTCCTGAATGCACCGACCGCTGACCGCTTTCTGCGTCGCCTCGGCCCTGGGCGTGCTCGTTCCGATCGGCCTCGCCGCGCAGCAGAGCGCCACGGCCCGCGAGGTGACGTTCACGAAGGACATCGCGCCGATCCTGCAGCGGAGCTGCGAGAACTGCCACCGCCCCGACGGCGTGGCGCCGATGTCGCTCGCCAGCTATGAGGACGTGCGGCCGTGGGCGCGCGCGATCAAGCAGCGGACGAGCGTCGGACCCAAGGCCGGCGTGATGCCGCCGTGGTACGTCGAGAAGAACATCGGCATCCAGCAGTTCCAGAGCGATCCCTCGCTGAGCGACGAGGAAATCGCGCTGATCGGCAAGTGGGCCGACAGCGGCGCGCCGCGCGGCAACCCGGCCGACATGCCGCCGCCCAAGGTGTACGCGGATCGCACCACGTGGGCGATCGGCACGCCCGACCTCATCGTCAAGTCGAAAGAGCTGCTCGTGAAGGGCGACGCGCCCGACTGGTGGGGCGAGATTCCGAGCATGCCGACCGGGCTCACCGACGATCGCTACGTGTCGGCCGTCGAGGTCAAGGAAGTCAACGACGTACCGTCGAAGGACAGCGGCGGCCGGCCGACCGTCGGCGGACGCTTCGTCTTCCATCACATGATCTGGCGAACGCAGGTGATCGATCCGGCGAAGACCG
>QHWK01000677.1 GCA_003223775.1 Acidobacteriota bacterium | reverse complement strand
GCCTGGAGCGCGCTCCTCCTCTCCGGATTTCGCATGGGTGCGCCGCCCAGCCGGACGAATCCGTCGGGTCAGCCGTGGAGCTACGCGGTGCTCGACCCGGCACGGTACGCAAGCGCCGCGGTGGACCTCGTACGCCGGCGCATGGGGAAGATGCTGCAGGAGTTCGACGGACTACGGATCGATCATCCGCACGGGCTCATCGACGCGTGGGTTTACCGCGCGGCCCAACCCGATCCTCAGGTGGCGGTGCAGTTCGGCGCGCGACTCTTCTCCTCGCCGGACCTGCCGGAGCTTTCCAGATTCGCGATTGCAACAGCGGACCAGATCGACCGCGCGGTCCCGCGGTACGCCGATCGCTGGGTGCGCGAGTTGTCCGACGAGCAAGTGGGCCGGTACGCGGTGCTGTTCGAAGCCGTCGTCGACGCGGCACGCGCACATGGCCGTGACGTGGACGAGTTGCTGTGCGAGGTCCTCAGCACGCAGCCATATCCGGTCGAGCGCGTGCTCGCGCGGCACGGATTGGGACGGTTTCGCGTCACGCAGAAAGTGGTGCTCGACAATCCCGCGGACGTGTACCGGAGCGAAAACGCCGCCCCAGCGGATTGGATCATGGCGGGGACGCACGACACCGAGCCCGTCTGGCGCGTGGCGGAACGCTGGATTGCGAGCGGAACGGCCGGCGCGCACGCCGCGTATCTGGCGCAGCGACTCGTTCCTGGCGAGCGCGACCGAGCTCGATGGCAAACCGACGTGGCAGCCGACGCGCACAGGCTCGCCAGCGCGAAGCTCGCGGAGCTGTTCGTCGGGCCAGCGCACAACGTGATGGTCTTCTTCACCGATTTGCTCGGGATGCGCGACGTATACAACCGGCCCGGCACCGTCGCCGAAGAGAACTGGTCGCCGCGCATTCCTCCCGATTTCGCCACGCGGTACGAACGAGCGCGGCGGACGGGACGGGCGCTCGATCTTCGGCGCGCCATTGCAATCGCCATGCGGGCGCGCGGTGCCGAATTCGCGTCCGCCCACCGCGCACTGCTCGGCAAGCTCGAAGAACGCAGCCGACCTGTGCCGTGATCACTTCCGTGCGTACAGGTCGAGGATGCGGTCGATGGCCGCGCGGCACGCCGCGCAGAACGGCACTTCGTCGCGCGTGAACATGATGCAGTCCGCCTGCGAGCGAAAGAATCCTTTCGCCTCGTAGTTCGCACCCTCGAACGCGCCCACCTGTCCCGCGTGCGGCTCGTGCGACAGCCGGCGCGTCGCCTCCGCCTGCTCGGTCGCGAACAGGGCATCCATCTCCGACTCGGGCCGGCGTTGCGCGCGGATGTTCTTCCTCCGCTCCTGCACGCCTTTCTGCCACTCGACGAACCCGGCTTCGTCCCACGGCGTGGGCAGAGGAATGCCCGGCGTCACCAGTGAGCTCCACTTCGGCCGGCGTGCGTCGGCGGTGACGTTCGCTTCCCACGGTTCGATGCGGTCTGCCTTCGGCTCGTATGCCGTCGGCGAGGTGAAGTACTCGTCCGCGAGCCCCGCCACGTGATGACCGAACTCGTGCACGAAGACGTACGGCGCCCAGCGGGAATCGGCCGCCACGGTGCCGTACAGGTTGAAGATCCCGCCGCCGCCGTAAGTCGATGCGTTTGCGACGATCTCGACCAGATCGTATGGGGCGTGCGAAGCGACATCGCGGAACGCGCGGTTGTCGAACGTCAGGATGTAGCGCTCCGATCCGAAGGCGTCGTACGTCGCCCCAATCGGCGAGCGGCGATGGATCCCGAGCGATGGCCGCGAGATGCCCGACTGGGACGACGGCGGACAGAGGCCCCACACGTTGAAGTCGTCGCGCCGTTCTTTGAAGGGCGAGGTGGAGAAGAGCACCTCCATCAGGCGGCGCGCGTCCTTCTCGAACTTGGGGCGCTCGCGCGCGGTGTACCCGTCGCCGAGCAACAAGAGGTCCACTTTGTGCGCCGGATCTCCGTTGCGCTGCAGCGCAATCAATTCGCCGGCGGAAGGTGGCCGCGAATCGTCGACCGACGGGTCGCGCGGGTCGACAGTCAGCGTCCAGGCATCACGGAAAGCGTTCGTTTTCGGGTCGCGTTTCTTCAGCACGATCCGGACCACCTGCGCCGGGCTGGGAAAACGCAGAGATTCGGAAAATGCGCGAGAGAGGGACTTCGACTCGGCCGTGTCTTGCCACTCACCAAAGATCGACGCGAAGCCGCGCGAGTAGAGCAACCGGTTCGAGCGCGCGTCGCGGACCTCAAACAGGTACTTGCCGGAATTCGTCTCGTCGATTGGATGGTCCGGATTTCCCGGCCAGGGCAGAGGCTCCCGGACGAAACGTTCGAGGGCGAATCGCTCTTCGGACCCTTGCCCCGAATGGATGTAATCCACGCGGAAGGTACGCGGCGGCACACCCGCGGCGAGCAGCAGTAGCGAGAGGAGCAACATCGTTCCCCTCTATCGTACTCTCGGAAGCGCGGCTTCCCGCGAAGTGGTTCGCCGCGCAGCAATGACTACAATCGACCTTCGGCTCGAGGGCGCATCGCAAGGCGCATCCGAGCATCGTTAGGGGTCGGAGGTCCGTACCGGTTCGCACCATCGTGACCGTTGGTGTCGCGCTCGCGGTGATCGCCGCGATTGCCTGGTGGCTGTACGCCCGGCACTTCGAAGACACCGACGACGCGCAGATCGACGCCGACATCACTGCCGTCAGCCCGCGTGTCCCCGGCACCGTCACGGCCGTGCACGTCGTCGACAACCAGCAAGTGAAGGCGGGCGACTTGCTCGTCGAGCTGGATCCAAACGATCTCGAGGTCGCCGTCGCGCAGGCGCGGGCGGCGGTGGCGCAGGCCGAGGCCGAGTTCGCCGCGGAGAACCCGAACATCGCCATCACGGCCACTTCGAACCAGGCGTCGGTCTCCAGCGCGCAGGACGACGTCGAGAACGCCCGCGCGGAGATGATTGCGGCGCAGCGCGACCTCGACCAGGCGGAGGCGCAGAACCGGTTCGCGCA
>QHWK01000676.1 GCA_003223775.1 Acidobacteriota bacterium | reverse complement strand
CGACTCGCGCTCGAGCGCGCGCTGCTGCACCGCCCGCGGCTGGTGCTGTTCGACGAGCCGTTCACCGGCCTCGACGATCGCGCGTCGGGCCTCGTGGCCGATCGGCTGCGCGCGCTCGCGGCCGGCGGCGCCATCGTCGTGCTCGCGACGCACGATTTGGATCTCGCCGACGGCCTCGTGACGCGCGTCGCGCTCGTGCGGAACGGCAAGCTCGTGTCGGACGAACCGGCGTCGAGCGGACTGCGCGCGCGGTACCGCGCGCTCATCGGAGCCGCCTGACGTGTTCTTCCGCACGGCCTGGTTGGTCCTGCGCAAGGACGTCGCGATCGAGGTGAAGAGCCTCGAGGTGCTGACGACGACGCTGTTCTTCGCGATCGCGTGCGTGCTCATCTTCGCGTTCGCGTTCGTGAAGAACGGGCAGGCGCCGGAGGACGCCGCGGCCGGCATCCTCTGGATCGCGATCGCGTTCTCGGGAACCCTGGCGCTCGGCCGCACGTTCGAGCGCGAGCGGTACGCCGAGACGCTGCGCGCGCTGCTGCTCGCGCCGGCGCCGCGGCCGGCGCTCTACGTCGGAAAACTGCTCGGCATGCTCGCGCTGCTGGCGTCGGCGGAGCTCCTGCTGGTGCCGCTCATCGCGTTCCTGTTCCAGGCGGCGCTGTTCAGCCGTCCTCTGCTGCTCGTCGGTATCCTCGCGGGCGGGACGATCGGCTTCTGCGCCGTCGGCACGCTGTTCGCCGCGATGCTTGTGCGCGCACGGTCGCGCGACGTGCTGCTGCCCATCCTGTTGTATCCGATCACCATTCCGGTGATCATTGGCGGAGTACGCGGCACCGCCGCGCTCCTCGCGTCGCCCGTGGACGAGCCGAGCGCGATAATGTGGATAGGGATCCTGGCGGCGTTCGACGTCGTGTTCGTCACGCTTTCTCTCTGGACGTTCGAGCCACTGATGACGGAGTGACTGGAGGGAAGGCCGCATGCGGAAGGCATTTGGACCGCTTCTTCTCGTCGTCGCGATCATGTTCGTCGTCGCGCCGTTCCTGATCGCCAACGCGCCGTACGAATCGACCATGGGGTTGATCCAGAAGATCTTTTACTACCACGTGCCGTCGTGGTTCGCGATGTACCTCGCGATCGCCGTGTGCGGCGGGGCGAGCGCGGTGTATCTCTTCAAGGGCACGCCGATCGCCGACGCGTACGCCACCGCGGGCGCGGAAGTCGCCGTCGTCTTCGGGTTGTGCGGGCTCGTCACCGGTCCGCTCTGGGGCCGCGTCGCGTGGGGCGTCTGGTGGCAATGGGACGTGCGTCTGACGACGGCGCTCCTGCTCGAGCTGATCTTCATCGCGTATCTGATGGTGCGGAAGTTCGGTGGCCCTGGCGCGGAGAAGCTCGCCGCGGCGACCGCGCTCTTCGGCACCGCAACGGCGCCATTTGTTTACAAGTCGGTCGACATCTGGCGCACGGTGCACCCGAACACGAACGTGATTCCGACGCTCAAGCCGTCGATGGGCGGGCCGTTCGCGTTCAGCTCGCTGGCGTTCCTGCTGCTGTGCACGCTGCTGCTGACGGCGCGCGTCCACCTCGCGAAGCGCCAGATGACGGTCGACGAGATGTATCTCGCGTACGAGGATCAATCATGATGCGCATTCCGCTGCTCCTTGCGGCGCTCGTCCTGCAGCCGCCGCCGGGCCAGAGCGAGTTCGTGCCGGTCAACGAGCTGCCGCCGGCGGAGAGGCTGCAGGCGGCGCCGTTCCTCATCGGCGCCTACGCGTTCGTCTGGATCGCGGTGATGTTCTACCTGTGGACGATCTGGCGGCGCCTCGACAGAGTGGAAGCGGACATCGACGCGCTCGCGCGCAAGACGCCGCCTCGATGACGGCCGGACACTTCATCTTCATCCCGGCGGTCGCGCTCATCGGGATGATCATCGGATGGGTGCTCGGGTCGCGCGCCGCGCGCGACGCCTACGCCGCCGAACTGCGGCGGCGCGAGGAGCGAGCCGCGAGGGCGGCGAGTGGGGCTGGCAGGTCGGGCGGGCCAGGCGGGTCGGGCGGGTCGGGCGGGTCGATGTAGGCGACCCTTTCAGGAGCGATGTAGGGCGACCCTTTCAGGGTCGCCAGCGGCGAGGCTGAAAGCCTCGCCCTACCGCCAGCGTTCCGGCCTTCGTGAACCCGCCAGACCTGCCAGGCCCGCCGGGCCTCACCGTCCGACAGCCAGCCGCTGCGCCAGCACCTCCGGCAATCCCGCCTCGACGATCTTCGACTGCGTCGCGTCCAGCGGATACGGCGCTCTGAACAGCTCGACGCGGCGCTCGACGGTGTCGACGAT
>QHWK01000675.1 GCA_003223775.1 Acidobacteriota bacterium | reverse complement strand
GCCGGCTTCGTGCATCTGCCGCGCGGCGAGCGTCGTGTAGCGATCGATCGTCTCGAGATGATCCGCGATGTCGCGGTACGCGTAGTGCTGCAGCTCGCCGCGCAGCTGCCCGATCTCGCCGCGGACCGTCACCGCCTCGTGGACGTATTTCCCCGTCCACTGCGCCGATCGCCGGTCGTAGAGCCGCAGCTGGTAATCGGGATACCAGTCGGTCGTGCGAATCCACCGGCCCAGGTGCCACGTCACCCGCGGAATGCGGAACGCGGCCGCTCGCGGCGCGCCCGCCATCACGCTTTTGATTTCGATCGCCAACGCCGGCGTCACGCGCTCGTCGGCGTCGAGCGACAGGATCCAGTCGTGGCTCGCGATCGACGCGGCGTAGTTCTTCTGCTCGATGTAGCCGGGCCACTCACGGACGACGACACGGTCGGTGTGCCGCCGCGCGATCGCGACCGTATCGTCCGTACTCCGCGAGTCGACGACGACGATCTGGTCGGCCCACGCGACCGACGCCAGCGCCGCGTCGATGTCAGCCGCTTCGTTTTTCGTGATGACGGTGACCGAGAGCTTCGGCACTCTCGCGGAGTGTAGCCGGACAGGGGACTGGGGGACTAGGGGACTCGGGGACTACGGACAGACTTCGGACTACGGACAGCGGGACAGCGGGACAGCGGGACAGCCGTAGTCCCCTAGTCCCCTAGTCCCCTAGTCCCCACAGGATCTATGGGACTGATCACGAACTACAACCTGCGCTCGATGACCGTGCGCAAGGGCACGGCCGCGATGACGGCGATGGGCATCGCGATGGTCGTCGCCGTTTTTGTGATGACGATGGCGATCGCCCAGGGCTTCCGCGGCGCGCTGGTCGCGAGCGGCTCGAACGAGAACGCGATTCTCCTTCGCAAAGGCGCGACGTCGGAGACCGTCAGCGCCGTGCTGCGGCCGCAGCTGCCGGTGATTGAATCGATGCCGCAGGTGGCGCGCGCGCGCGACGGCCACCCACTCGCGTCGCCCGAGCTCGTCGTGATCATCTCCCT
The DNA here is from genome assembly GCA_003223775.1 of Acidobacteriota bacterium. Taxonomy (GTDB): domain Bacteria; phylum Acidobacteriota; class Vicinamibacteria; order Vicinamibacterales; family CAVVIG01; genus QHWK01. The sequence goes on along the minus strand of QHWK01000675.1, from coordinate 1,498 downwards.
GCCGCGGACCTCGGACGGCAACCCCGCGAACGTGCCGGTGCGCGGCGTCGGCCCGCTCGCGTTCGAGATTCGCAACACGCTGAAGATTGTCGAAGGACGCCGCCTCACGCCGGGAACGCGCGAGATCAACGTCGGCCGGCAGGCGGTCAACCGGTTCCGCGGGCTGACGCTCGGCAGCGACGTCAAGTTCGGCGCCCAGACCTGGAAGGTCGCCGGCATCTTCACCGCCGACGATGCGGCGTTCGAGTCGGAGATCTGGGGCGACGTCGATCTGATGATGCCCGCCTTCCAGCGCAACGGCTATCAGTCGATGACGGTGAAGCTCGCCGACGCGTCGATGTTCGACTCGTTCAAGGGGGCGATCGAGGCCGATCCGCGCCTGTACCTGCAGCCGCAGCGCGAACAGGACTACTACGCCGAGCAGTCGCGCGCGATGACGACGGTGATTCGCGTCTTCGGCACCTTCGTCACGCTGATTCTCTCGATCGGCGCGGTGTTCGGCGCGATGAACACGATGTACGCCGCCGTCGCCTACCGCACGCGCGAGATCGGGACGCTGCGTGCACTCGGTTTCTCGCGGCTGCGCATCGTGGCGGCGTTTCTCGTCGAATCGGTCGCGCTCGCGCTGGTCGGCGGCCTGCTGGGCTGCGTTCTGGCACTGCCGGTGCACGGACTGTCGACCGGCACGACGAACTTCTCGTCGTTCAGCGAGGTCGCGTTCAAATTCCGTATTACGCCGACGCTTTTGGTGGTCGGCCTCGTCTTCTCCGCGCTGATGGGAGCCGTTGGCGGCCTGCTCCCGGCGTTGCGCGCGGCCCGTATTCCCGTCGCCCGCGCGCTTCGTGAGATTTGATTCGTGCTGCCAAATATTCTGCAGATTTCGATCTTCTGGCTCGTCCAGGCCTCCGCGCTCCTCGTCTTCTTCGTCACGTTCCGCTGGGAGTACCTCGCGCTGTGGGCGGCGTCGCATTTCGTGCGCGCGGTCGGCCTCACGCTGTGCTTCCACCGCTACCTCGCGCACCGCGCGTTCAAGATGAACCGCGCGGCGCAGTTCGCGTGGGCCTTCATCGGGACGGCGGCGATGCAGAAGGGTCCGCTCTGGTGGGCCGGCCATCACGTGAACCACCACAAATACGCCGACCGCGACGGCGATCCGCACAGCCCGATGGTGAGCGGCGTCTACTACGCGCACATCGGCTGGTTCCTCAACGACACGAAGTACGATCGCCTGGAGAAGTCGAACCCTGTGATGCGCGACTTCGGCAAGGTGCCGGAGCTCGCGTGGCTCGATCGCCACTTCTACGCGCCGCCGGTCGTGCTCGCCGTCGCGCTGTATCTCGTCGGCGGCTTCCCGTGGCTCGTCTACGGGTTCTGCCTGCCGACGATGACGCTCGCGCACGCGACCTTCTGCATCAACACCGTGAACCACATGTTCGGCTCGCGCCGGTTCGAGACGGTCGACGAGTCGCGCAACAACGCGCTCACGGCGTTCTTCGCC
>QHWK01000014.1 GCA_003223775.1 Acidobacteriota bacterium | reverse complement strand
CGAAATCGTCGAACCCGTGCTCGTGCAGCAGTTGATTGAGGCGCCGATAAAAGGGGCGACTCGCGGCCGTCGGCAAGTCCGCGGTCGTGACCCACATCGTCGGCTGCCGCGCGCGTTTGCGTTTGCCCATCACCATGCCACGCATAATAGTACGCTGCGCCTGACGGGCGGCTACTCTGTCGGTCCGTTGTGGATGGGCAGTTCTGCTGGACGTACGGTGCTCGTTGATTGCGATTGATTTCCGTGCTGCGACCATCTGAACGCCTTGTTTTCTCCGGACTTCTCGTCCTCGTGGTGACACGCGCCGCGTCCGCTCAGCAGACCGCGAGTACGCCACTCAGTGGCTCTCCTGCCATTGCGTTCGTCAACGTCAACCTCATTCGCATGGATCGCGAACGCGTGGAGTCCGGCCAAACCGTCGTCGTTCAAGGTGACCGCGTTGCAGCGGTCGGCGCCGCTGGCGACGTGGTCATCCCTCACGGGGCGACCGTCATAGACGGGACCAACCGTTATCTGGTACCCGGTTTAACTGACGCGCATGTCCATCTGCCCGGCTTTGCCCCGGGGTTGACGCGACCAGACTTCGGGGACGCCCCGCTGTACCTCGCTGATGGCGTCACGACCGTCATCAATTTGGGAGGTGATCCGACGCAGATCGAGTGGCGACAGCGAATTGAGTCAGGTGATCTGCTTGGGCCCACGATTTATACGTCGGGGCCGTTTGTTAACGAGCCGCGCGTGACCACGCCTGAGGAGGTGCGGCGCGACGTTAGCATGCAGGCCCGCCAGGGGTACGACCTGATCAAGTTCCACGAAGTGCCGGGGACGACGACCGGACTTTCGTTGGCGGCTTACCGCACGATGAACGAGACCGCGCGCGAGGTCGGCATCCCACTCGTGGGTCACGCGCCCGTGAATCTGGGATTGGATGTTCTGTTGCACGAGCACCAGGCGCTCGCGCACATGGGGATGTTGGGAAACATCTATTTCCTTCCGCTTCAGTCGAACGTCAGGTTCGTCGCGGTTACGGCAACCGCAATCGTGCTCCTGATGCTGGTTGTGTTCACGTGGAGTAGTGCGGCCATGGTCGCCTGGCTATGGAAGCCTGCTGCTCCGCGCCGATTGGCGACTCTGTCGCGTGTCCGGACCATGACTTGGTGGGTCCTGCTGGCCAGCCTGGCTGGAGTCGCCGCCGCAGGGCTCTTCCTTCCCGGTGGCCCGCTATTCGAAAGCATCACGCTCCGCGCCTTATTTACGACGATCGCACTGTTCATCGCCGTCGCCAGTCTGCTCCTGGGGGCGCTCACGGCCAGGTTGTGGCGCGATCCGAACGCGTCCGTGTCCGCGCGGATGCAAGCATCGCTGGTGTCGGTCGCAACCCTGGCGCTCGCGTTTTCCCTCGCCGTTTTTTGGGTACCCATCTCATGGCGCAGCACTGATCGTGGTATCGAACGGTTGGCAGCACGGCTCCACGACGCTGGGATCTCGGTGCAAACGACACTAGTCGTCTACGAGACCTTCAGCAGCCCCGGCAGAGTGAGGCTTCTCCAAGATCCTGTCATCAATTACCTGCGACCAGAGACCCGGGACAGATGGCATCGGCAGCCGCCCGCTGGAATCCCCGGGTACCACTACGACCAGTTCATGAAAAAGCTCGCCGGTGCGTTGCAGCGGGCCGGCGTCCCTCTTGTGGCCGGCACCGATGCGATGGGGGCGCCGCTGATCGCCCCCGGCTCGTCGCTCCAGCGCGAGCTCGCACTGCTAACGGAGAGCGGCCTCACTCCTTACGAGGCGATTCGCGCAGCCACGGTTGCGCCAGCCGTCTTTCTGCGTAAGGCCAGTGAGTTCGGAACTATTGACGTTGGAAAGCGGGCCGACCTGCTGCTCCTTGAGGAAAACCCTCTTCAGAGTGTCGGTCACCTGAAACAATTCGTTGGCGCAATGGTGCGAGGGAAATGGCTTCCGCGCGAGCAGCTGCATCGAATGCTTGCGGCCCTAGTCGGAAAGGAATGACTGACGGAACTGGTTCAGTGTAGTGGCCTTTTTCGTTACAGCCCCTTGCGCCACGAGCTGCAAGAGCAAAAGAGTTGAAACGTGAGGGCCGATCTGCGTTCCGAGCCGGAGGTTGCGCGGCTTCTGGTCCGACGGTTGATCGGCCCGCTCGACATCTCCGACGAAAGCCAGCGGCCCGACTGGGTTCGCGGGAAGGGCCGGTGAAGCAGACGGCCCTGCTCGAAGGTCTGGTCCAAGAGGGTACGTCCCCAACGGGATTCGAACCCGTGTTTTGGCCTTGAAAGGGCCACGTCCTGGGCCTCTGGACGATGGGGACACGGAGGGCGCGAACCCAAAATTCTAGCATGCCGCACTGCGGTAGAGTGTGCGCCATGGCGCTCGTCAACGGCATCCACGTCCTGCTGTTCTCCTCCAACCCCGACGCCGACCGCGCGTTCCTGCGCGACACGCTCGGCTTCAAGTACGTCGACGTCGGACACGGCTGGCTGATCTTCGGCCTCCCGCCCGCCGAAGCGGCGGTCCATCCGATCGAGGGCGCTGCCTCCGGCGCACAGCACGCCGGCCATCGCATGGTCGACGCGGCCGTCTACTTGATGTGCGATGACCTGCAGGCCACGGTTGCCGCGCTCGCCGCCAGGCACGTCGCCTGCACCGAGATCGAGCGCGAGAACTGGGGCATCCGGACGACGGTCCGCCTGCCGAGCGGCGGCGAGCTCGGGCTGTATCAGCCGACCCACGAGACGGCGCTCGCGCTCAAATAGCCGAGGCGCCGCGCCGCGGCACGCGTGTTGAACCCGTCTCGCGCATGGACGAGAGCACCACGCCTACCGTCGAGATGTCGCTCGCGGCCCTCAGCGAAGCCGTCGGCCGAGCTTCCCAGGATCTCTCCGCCGTGCGCAGCACGCTCGATCTCGCGCGCGCCGACATCGCGGCCCGCAACACCTCACTCGGCCGGGACGTCGTCCGCGAAGCCGAGCGCGCGATCGATCACCTGCGCCGCGCGGACGAAGCGCTGCGCGACGTCCTGAAAGATCTCGCAACGCGCGATTAGCGCGCGTCTACGCCGGTCGGCCGTCGGCGCCCGCCCTGGCCGGCGCGTGAGACGACCTCCGCCCGGGCGGCGGGCGCACGCCCTCGCGCGCCCACCCCTTTAGCAAATTCTGTGAAACAGGATTTTCGCCTCGGACCGCACGGTCCGTCGCCACTGTCCGTTCGCTTTGCCAGTCGTGTCCGTTATAAGCACAGTAGGAGGCGTCTACGTCCAGCCGCCGTGTGGTCAAGGGAGTCGGCGCCGCTATCGCCGTGACTGGCTTGAAGATGGCGCTTCAAACTGGCCCGGGGAACCTTTATGATACTGCTGCTCCCAGCCGAGTCCAGTGTGAGGGTTCTCGAGTGGCCATGGACGACCACCGCAGCAGAGACTGTGCGTCTGGCGCCGTCGACACGACCTTCGATTTAGTCGAGCGGGCCAAGACCGGCGATTCCGACGCGCTCAACCACCTGTTCGCGCGCTATCTGCCCTCGCTGCGCCGGTGGGCCAGCGGGCGCCTGCCCCGATGGACGCGCGATCTCATGGACACGGACGATCTGGTCCAGGAAACGGTCGTCCGCGCCGTCAAGCGCATCAACCGCTTCGAATCGCGCCATGAAGGGGCGCTGCAGGCGTACCTGCGGCAGGCAGTCATCAACCGCATCCGCGACGAGGTGCGCCGCGCGCGCCGCTCGCCGACGCCCGACGCGCTGGACGACAACGCCGCCGATCCGGGCGCGTCGCCGCTCGAGGAGGCGATTGGCGCCGAGGCGATGGAGCGTTACGAGGCCGCGCTCGAACGGCTCCGGCCCGAGGAACGCGAAGCGATCGTGACGAGAGTGGAGATGGATGGGAGCTATCAGGACGTGGCAAAGGCACTCGGAAAGCCGTCGGCCGACGCGGCGCGCATGGCGGTGACGCGCGCGCTGCTGCGCTTGGCGCAGGAGATGAGCCGTGAGCTCGCGTAACGCATCCGCGCTGCTCGCGCTCGCCGAATCGATCGCCGACGGCGCGCCCGTGGACTGGGACGCTGCCGAAGCCGGCGCGTCGCGCGACGAGCAAGCCGTCGTCCGCCAGCTGCGCGTGCTCTCGAGCCTTGCGAGCCTGCATCGCAGCATCGCAGCGGATCTCAATGTGGCGGCGCCGCCACGGCGGCCGGCCGCGTCGCCCGCCATCGGCAGCTGGGCGCATCTCAAGCTGATCGAGCGGCTCGGCGGCGGCGCGTTCGGCGACGTCTACCGCGCGTGGGACGCGGATCTCGAGCGCGACGTCGCGCTGAAGCTGCTGCGCACGGACGCCGCGAGCGAGAACATCAACGCGTCGCGGATCGCGAACGAAGGCCGCCTGCTCGCGCGCGTCCGGCACGCGAACGTCGTCTGCGTGCACGGCGTCGCGGTGCACGACGAGCGCGTCGGCTTGTGGATGGAGCTGTTGCGCGGCGCGACGCTCGAGCAGCAGCTCGCCGCGCACGGGTCCTTCAGCGCGCGCGAGGCGACGCTCGTCGGCATCGATCTCTGCGGCGCGCTCGCCGCGATTCACGCCGCCGGGTTGATCCATCGCGACGTGAAGGCGCAGAACGTCATGCGCGAGGCGGGCGGCCGCATCGTGCTGATGGATCTCGGCACGGGGCGCGAGGCCGACGGCCGCGGGCTGCGCGCGGTGCCGGAGCTCGCCGGCACGCCGCTCTATCTCGCGCCTGAGATCTTCCTCGGCGCGCCGGCCAGCGCGCGCACGGATCTATATAGCCTCGGCGTCCTGCTGTATCACCTCGTCACCGGCTCGTTCCCGGTCCGCGCGGCGACGATGGACGAGCTCGAGGCGGCGCACGCCGCGGGCGCACGCGTCCGCCTGCGCGATGCGCGCGCCGATCTGCCGGCGGGATTCGTCCGCGTCGTCGACTGCGCGATTGCCGCCGATCCGTCCGCCCGTTTCGAGACGGCGGGCGCGTTCGAAGCGGCGCTCGTGGAGTCGCTCGGCGAATCGGCTGCCGTACCAGCGGCCGCGCTGCCGCCGACACCGCAGACGGCCGAACAGCGGAGCAGCCCTGTGCGCATCTGGGCGCGCGGAGGCTTGATTGCGGCCTCGATTGCCGTCCTGATCGTGGTGGCATTCGTGGGCTGGCCCGCGCTGCGGCGCCTCGGATCGCGCTACGCGTCAGGCAGCGGCATACCGGCCGGCGCCGTCCGATCGATTGCCGTGCTGCCGCTCGCGAACCTCTCCGGCGATCCGGCGGAGGAATACTTCGCCGATGGGATCACCGACGAGTTGATCGGCACGCTCGGACGGCTCGGCGGCGTCAACGTGATCTCGCGCACCTCGACGATGCAGTTCAAGGGATCGCCGAAGACCGTGCCGGAGATCGCGCGGGCGCTCAACGTCGACGCGGTGCTCGAAGGATCCGTGCGGATGCTCGGCGCCGCGGCGCCCGGCGGCAGCGCCGGTGCGCGGCGTGTGCGCGTGAACGCGCGGCTGATTTACGCGGGCACGGACATGCCGCTGTGGGATCGCGCGTTCGAGGCGACGGCGTCCGACGTGCTCACGCTCAACGATCAGGTCGCCAAGGCGATCGGCGACGCGATTCACGCGCGCCTGGCGTCGAGCCAGACGGCGCGGCCGGCGCAGGACTTCGACGCCTTCGACCTGTATCTGAAAGGCCGCTACCACTGGAACGCGCGCACTGAAGAAGGCTTGAAGCGCAGCGTCCAGTATTTCCAGGAAGCGATCGATCGCCGATCCGATTTTGCGCTGGCGTACGCGGGGCTCGCCGACGCGTACAGTCTCCTCGGCTACTACGGCTTCGTGCCGGGGCCCGAGTCGCGCGCGCGCGCGGCGGCGGCGGCGACGCGCGCGCTGCAGCTCGACGACACGGTCGCCGAGGCGCATGGCTCGCTCGCCGTCCTGCACTACTACCGGTACGAGCTCGACGACGCGGAGCGGGAGTACCGCCGCGCGCTCGAGCTGAAGCCGGGGTACGCGACGGCGCACCAGTGGTTCGGCTACGAGCTCGCGCAGCGCGGCCGCACCGCCGAAGCGATCGAGGAGATGCGCAAGGCGATCGAGCTCGATCCGCTGTCGGTCGGCGTCAACGGCGGCTACGGCGCGGTGCTGATCTACGCGCGGCAGTTCGACGAGGCGATCGCGCAGCTCGCGAAGACGGCGCAGATGGATCCGGCGTTCGCGCGCACGCACACGGAGCTGGCGAAGGCGTACCTGATGAAGGGCGCGCGCGATCGCGCGGTCGAGGAGGCGCAGCGCGCCGCGGCGCTCGGCGTGCGCGACGTCCTCGTCCACGCGCAAATCGCGTACGTCAACGCGGCGGCCGGCAGGCGCAGCGACGCGCAGCGCCAGCTGCGCGAGATCCTCGATCGCTATCGCCAGGGCGACACCGCCGCGGCGATGGCCGCGGCGGTCGCGTACACCGCGCTCGGCGATCGCGATCAGGCGTTCGAGTGGCTCGAGCGCGCGCGGCAGATTTCCGATCCCGAGGTGACCGGCGTGAAGATGGATCCGCAGTTCGATCCGCTGCGCAGCGATCCGCGGTACGCAAAACTCCTTGCGGCGATCGGGATGGCGCAGTAGCATCCGAGGCTGGTCCAGGAGGGCCCGATGGCCGCACACGAGGACACGCTGACAGAGTTCCTGCTCGACCTCTCGACCGATCCCGATCGCGCAGACCGATTTGCCACCAATCCCAAGGGCGAAGCCACGCGCGCGCGCCTCTCGAACGAGGAGCGCGTCGCGGTGTTCTCAGGCGACGCGTCGCAGATCCGCGCGCGGATCGCGGCGGACGACAACGGCACAGGCATCATGACCCGCCAGGCGCCGGCCAAACGCAAGCGCAAGGGCAACGGCAAGGGGATCATGAAGAAGAAGAAGCGGCCGGCGCCGAAGAAGAAGAAGGGCTCCCGCAAGCGCGCGGCGAAGAAGTAGCCTCGCCGGGCGCGCCGAGCATGCCCGACCGCCCAATGCGCGGACCGCGCCGCTCGCCGCGGCGCGGTTCGCTCGTCGTCGTCGGCACCGGGATCAAGATTGCCGCCCAGACGACGCTCGAAGCCATCGCCCACATCGAACGCGCCGATCGGGTCTTCTACGTCGTCGACGATCCGGCGACGGAGCTGTGGCTCCGCCGCCTGAACCCGACGGCGGCGGCGCTCGATCACTACTACGCCGAGGGAAAATCGCGCGACACGACGTACCGCCAGATGGCGACGCATCTGGTGAACGCGGTCCGGAAGGGCGCGCGCGTCTGCGCGGCGTTCTATGGACACCCGGGTGTGTTCGTCGATCCGTCGCACGACGCGATCCGGCGGCTGCGCCGCGCGGGCTACGACGCGCGCATGCTGCCCGGCATCTCCACGGAAGACTGCCTGTTCGCGGACGTCGGCATCGATCCGGGCCTGCGCGGCTGCCAGAGCTTCGAGGCGACCGATTTTCTCGCGTGCCGCCGTCGGTTCGATCCGACGAGCGCGCTCGTGTTGTGGCAGGTGGGGATGCTCGGCGAGGCGAGCGTTCGGGACGACATGCAGTGCCGCCCCGAGCGCCTCGCGGTGCTCACCGCCGCGCTCAGGCGCGAGTATCCGGCGGGCCACCGCATCGTCTTGTACGAGGCGGCGCAGTTTCCCGTCTGCAAGCCGACCATCCTGCGCGTGAGACTCGACCGCCTGCCGCGCACCGTCATCCGTCCCGCGACGACGATCTACGTGCCGCCGCTGCCGGATCGCCGCGCCGATCCGACGATCATGCGGTGGTTCGACGAGGGGTGAACAACCGCAATTATTCTTACTTCTTGATTTCGAAGAGCTCCCGCATTCCGCCGAGCGAGGCCATGATGCCGCTCGTCTCGTACGGGAGGAAGACGAGCTTCTGCGCGCCGTCGGCGATCGAGCTCAGCGCCTCGAGGTACTTCTGCGCGATCAGGTACTGCGCCGGGCTGCCGGCCGCGCCGAGCGCCTGCGAGACGAGCTGAATCGCCTGCGCCTCGGCCTGCGCGACGCGGAGCCGCGCCTGCGCCTGCCCTTCGGCGGCGAGGATCGCCGCTTCCTTGGCGCCTTCGGCGTTCACGATCTGCGACTGCTTCTGGCCCTCGGCGCGCAGGATCGCCGCGGCCTTCTCGCCTTCGGCCGTGGTGACGACGGCGCGGCGCGTCCGCTCCGCCGTCATCTGCTTCTCCATCGTCAGGCGGATCTCTTCGGGCGGCGT
>QHWK01000704.1 GCA_003223775.1 Acidobacteriota bacterium | reverse complement strand
AGTCGGAACGATGCTCGCGACGAGAAATCCAATCGAGAGGATGCTCAGCGTGCTGAAGAGCAGCGCTCCCGCGAACGACAGCACCGGCACCGCGGCGGGGATCGGGTAGTAGCGCCGCCCGGCGAGGACCATCGACGCCAGCGTCACCGCGGTGAACAGCAGCTTGACCGCGACGTGCGCGGTGAGAATCGTGTACGGCCGGAGCGGCGTGGCCCTCAGCCGCCGCAGGATTCCGCCTTCACGGTAAATCGCGATGATCGCCACGAGAGACAGAACCGCGCTGGTCGCGATCAGCACCGAGGTGAAGATCGGCAGATCGGCCGACACGAATCGCGGCACGTCGAGCGAGACCCGGCCCACGCGCGGGCCGAGCAGGCGGCCCGCCCCGATGTAGATCACCACCGGAAGCCCCACCGTTCCGATCACGCCCAGCGGCTCGCGGAGGAAGATCTTGATCTCGAGCCAGGTCAGGCGCCAGAGGCCGCGCAGCATCGTGTCGCCTCAGTCGCGAATCGAGTGGCCGGTCAGCTTCAGGAACACGTCCTCGAGCGTCGGGTGCTCCGTGCGGAAGTCGATCGCTCGGATGTGCTGCTCCGCCAGACACTCGATGACCTCGGTCACCAGATCGTCCTCCTGTCCGCGAATCGTGAACCGCGAGCCCTCGCAGGTCACCGACGCGACGCGCGGGATCGCGCGGAAGCGCTCGAGGGCCGCGCGATCCTCGGTGACGATGATCACGGCGCGCTCGGGGCAATTGCGCCGCACGAGCTCGGCCGGCGTCCCGATGTCGACGATGCGGCCGTGGTCGATGATCGCCACGCGGTCGCAGAGACGCTCCGCTTCCTCCATCAGATGCGTCGTGAGGAAGACCGTCTTGCCGCGCTGGCGGATCCCTCGCACCAGATCCCAGATCGCCCGCCGCGCCTGCGGGTCGAGTCCGGTCGTCAGCTCGTCGAGGAACACGAGCTCCGGATCGTTGATCAGCGCGAGCGCGATGAACAGGCGCTGCTTCTGGCCGCCGGAAAGCGTCATGAACCAGGCGTTCCGCTTGTCGCCCAGACCGAGCTGCTCGATCAGGCGATCGCCGTCGACGGCATTCCGGTACAGCGAGGCCCAGAGGCCGACCGCTTCGCGCACCTTGATGCGCTTCTGGAGCTGCGCCTCCTGGAGCTGCACACCGATCCGTTCCTGCAGCGCGTAGGCGTGTCGGATCGGATCCATGCCCAGCACCGAGATCGTGCCTCGATCGGGCGCGCGCAGACCTTCCGCACATTCCATCGTGGTGGTCTTGCCCGCGCCGTTCGGGCCGATCAACCCGAATATCTCGCCGGCGTGCACATCGAACGACACCTCGTCGACGGCGACGGTGCGGCCGTAGGTCTTCCGGATTCCGGAAACGTGCACGACGGGCATCGTTCGATCTGCAGGGCCGCGGCGACGCTCAAAGGGTCGCCCTACAGCCCTATTCGTTACAGCAGCAGCGCTCGCGCGCTCTTCCAGATCTCGGTCGCGAGATCGCCGGCCGGGATCGGTTGCGCCATCGCGGCCGACTGGCCGGCCCACACCTGCATCCGGTGCACGTCTCCGGCGGCGGCGCCGGCTTCCTTCATCGCGGCCGTGAGGCCGCGCTGCACCGGGTACGGCGCCGGGCGCGGCGCGCCGGGCGATGCGGCCGCCTTCACGAAATCGGTCGCGACCGCTCGTCCGAGGCGGCCCGTGAAGGCGCGCGTGAGCATCGTCTCTTCCGGCTCGAGCCCCGCGAGCGCGTTCGCCCATGCCGGATGGGTGCGCGCCTCGGGGCACCGCAGAAACGCCGTCCCGATGATCGCGGCGCTCGCGCCGAGCGCGAGCGCGGCCGCGACGCCGCGTCCGTCGCCGATGCCGCCGGCGGCGACGATCGGCAGATCGACGTGATCGACCAGACGCGGCACGAGCGCGATGAGGCCGATGCCCTGGCGCTCCGCGGCCGCGTGATCGAACGCGCCGCGATGGCCGCCGGCCTCGTAGCCCTGCGCGATGATGGCGTCGGCGCCCGCGTCGCGCGCGGCCCTGGCTTCGGCAAGCGTGGTCGCCGTCGCGAACCACGCGATGCCGCGCGCCTTCAGCCGGCTGACGAACGCGGCGGGATACAGGCCCATGATC
>QHWK01000703.1 GCA_003223775.1 Acidobacteriota bacterium | reverse complement strand
TGGCGACGTGATCTATTCCGGTGGCGTCGGATCGCTCGACGACATCCGCGCGCTCACGCGCCTGCGCCACCGCGGAATACGTGGCGTCATCGTCGGACGCGCCCTGTATCTCGGGAAGTTCACGCTCGCGCAAGCAGTCGAGGCCGCAAAGGGCGGCCGCGTTCTCACCGAGGGCTGAAGCAAGCCGGCGGTCTGGCGCGGCTCTTGCCGTTACGGCGCCGCGATGATGCTGTCCTCGGACATGGCCTTCAGCGTCGGCCTCTTTGCCGGCTGGCTGGCCCTCGTCGTTTGGCTCGTATGGCCCGATCCGCATTGCGCCTGTTGCGCGAAGCGGGCGGGTGAGCGCGCCGCGCGCGATCAGCGCCTCTAGCGCGACGCCGCGGTCAGATCTGTGGTCTCCTCCTTCGCCCCCTCCGTCGGGGCGAGGAGGAAGATCCAGATATCCCAGGCGATGTGACTCGTGATGAGCGCCGGCATGCTCATGCCGAGCGCGCGGAGCAGTCCCCAGTAGATCCCGGCCACCGTCGCCGCCCCGATCAGCGTCGTGTTGCCCGTGACGAGATGCGCGCCGCCGTACGCAGCGGCCGCCGCGAGGCCGCCGGCGCGCCGCTGGACCAGGCCGCGCCAGAAGAGCTCCTCGGCCGGGCCGATGACCGCCGCGAGCCGGAACGCGATCTCGTCGGGTGGGGCGAGCGTTCGCAGGCCATAGATCTCGCGGATCTCGCTCTCGCCGCGCGGCACGATGGCGCGCGCCACGCGGTCGCCGAGCTGAAAGATGGCGTACAGGAGCGCGGCCGATCCGACGCCGAAGCCGAGGTCGCGCGTCCGAGGGCGCATGCGTCGTAGCTCCGCCTCGTTGCCAAGGGCCATGTTGCCGAGCACGAAGCCG
>QHWK01000702.1 GCA_003223775.1 Acidobacteriota bacterium | reverse complement strand
AACAGATACACGTCGGCCGTGCGCATCGCCGGCGCGCCGAGCTCCCGCAGCGGGCCGACGTCGTCGAGGATGTAGAAGCCGCGCCCGTGCGTCGCGATCGCGACGTCGTTCGCCTCGACCCACGCGTCGTGCACCGGCGTATCCGGCAGGCCGTTCTTCAGCGGCTGCCAGCGATCGCCGTCGTCGAACGAGACGTAGAAACCGTGCTGCGTCCCGGCGTACAGCAGGCCGCGGCGCACGCGGTCCTCGCGCACGACATGCGTGTAGTCGTTCGGCGCGATTCCCGAAACGATCTTCGTCCACGTGCGGCCGAAGTCGTGCGTGCGGAACAGGTACGGGTTGTAGTCCTCGAGCAGCGGCTTCTTCACCGCCAGGTACGCCGTGCCGGCGTCGAACGGCGACGCGTCGATCTGGCTGACGCGCCCGAGCTCGGGCATCTCCTTCGGCGTGACGTTGGTCCACGTCTTTCCGCCGTCGCGCGTCACGTGGACGAGACCGTCGTCGGAGCCGGCCCAGATCACGTTGACGTCGGTCTTCCCCGGCGCGAGCGCGAACACGGTCGCGTAGATCTCCGGGCTGTTCATGTCGTGCGTGATCGGGCCGCCCGAGTCCTGCATCGTCTTCGGGTCGTGGCGCGTGAGGTCGCCGCTGATCCGCTCCCAGCTCTGCCCGCCGTTGGTCGTCTTCCACACGTGCTGCGACGACGTGAAGAGGACGTTCGCGTCGACCGGCGAGAAGACGATCGGGAACGTCCACTGCCACCGCTCGACGACCGAGGCCGAGTTCTCGCCGGAGAAGAAGCGCGGATACGGATTCACCTCGCGCAGATCGCCGGTGCGGCGGTTCAGACGCGTGATGAAGCTGCCGTTGTTGGCGCCCGAGAAGAAGACGTCGAGGTCCTTCGGGTCGGGCGCGATGTAGCCGTCCTCGTTGCCGCCGACCGGATAGAACGGCTGCTGGTTCGCGCCGCCGCCGCCGCCGCGCGCGGGCAGGCCGTTGGTGCTCGGCACGCACATCGTGCTGTTGTCCTGCTGCGCGCCGCAGACGTGATACGGCGCGTGGCGGGTGGTGATCACGTGATAGAACTGCTCGGTCGGATAGTCCTGCCGCGTCCACATCACCGGACGCTCCGTGATGTCGAAGGTGATCGCGCCGCCGCCGTCGTTGCCGATGATCACGTGCTGCGAATCGTCGGGATCGATCCACAGATCGTGGTGGTCGCCGTGCGTCCCCTGGCCGATGTTCGCCAGCGTCTTGCCGCCGTCGGTCGATCGAAACGCGCTCGTGTTGAGCGCGTACACCGTGTCCTTCTGGTTCGGATCGGCGAAGACGTGCGTGTAGTAGAACGCGCGCTGGCGGATGTTGCGCCCCGTGTTCACGAGCTTCCACGTCGCCCCCGCATCGTCGGAGCTGAAGAGGCCGCCGTTCTCGTTCTCGATGAGCGCGTAGACGCGGTTGGAGTCGGCGCCGGAGATCGCGATGCTGATCTTGCCGACGACGCCCTGGGGCAGGCCCGGGTTGCGCGTGATCTCGCGCCACGTCTCGCCGCCGTCGGTGGACTTGAACAACCCGCTGCCGGGCCCGCCGCTCGACATCTGATACTCGACGCGATACGCCTCCCACAGCGCGGCGAACACGACGTTCGGATTGCGGCGGTCGATCTCGACGTCGACGGCGCCGGTCTTCGTGTCGCGGAACAGCTTGCGCTGCCAGCTCCTCCCGCCGTCGGTGCTCTTGTAGAGCCCGCGCTCGTCGCTCTCGGCGCCGTAGCGCCCGAAGTCGGCCACGAAGACGATGTCGGGATTGGCAGGGTGGATCCGGATCTTCGAGATCGCGTCGGAAGCGGTGAAGCCGACCCGCGTCCACGTCTTGCCGGCGTCGGACGACTTGTACACGCCGTCGCCCGGCATGATGTTGCCGCGGATGCACGACTCGCCGGTGCCGATGAAGACGACGTCGGGGCGCGATTCGGAGACGGCCACCGCGCCGACCGAGGCGCTCGTGATCAGGCCGTCGGTAACCGGCGCCCACTTCATGCCGCCGTCGATCGTCTTCCAGAGGCCGCCGCCGACGGCGCCGAAGTACGCCTCGCGCGGCCGGCCCTTCACGCCGGAGACGGCAATCGATCGGCCGCCGCGATCGGGCCCGATGCTGCGCCACTTGAAGGACGAGAGGATCGCCTGCTCGAACATGTCGGCCGCGGCCGACGACTGCGCGGCCAGATCGGCGCGCGCGCCGAACCGCGGGGCGGCGGAGACGACGAGCAGCGCGGCGCAGGCAATGGCCGTGCGATATCTCGACAACCCGAACATGGCGATACGCCTCCTCGAAAGAGAGCAGTCTAGCATCTGAATCCGTCGGGAAAGGACGGGCCGATCGACGATGCGCTGGCCAAGCGGTTGATCGACCAGGCGGCGCTTGGCCGCGGATCGATCGTGCTCGACGTCGGCGCCGCCACCGGGCGCGTGGCGCGGCGAACGCGAGGTTCCGCCCGAAGCGCGCCTCGGCCCACGCCCGCAGCGCCGGGAGGCACGTCTCCCGCACCGCGTGGCGCCTTCCGGCGACCCTGAAAGGATCGCCCTACACCGAATTCAGATCGTGTCCACGTTGTGTGCACTGCGTGCGGCGCTTACACGCGCGCTTTCACTCCGCGTAACATCGGCGGCGGCCGACATCCTCCATCGCACGACATTCGCTGCCACGCGCGCTCCGCGATCTCGTCCGCAGAACGAGTACTAACGAGCAGACCGCGCGCAGGTTCACGCTGGTCAAGCATTCGATCGTTCGCGGCTCATCGCTCCTCGCCGCGCCGGACGGTATTGCGTGGCGAACCTCTTGCTACGCTCGACGCGACCTGTCCCGCGTGCGCCGCGGTTCGCGCACTCATCGACGACCAGTCCCAACGAAGGAGCTGCGAAATGAAGATCAGCCGCAGCAGCATCGTGGTTGCCGTCATTGCGGCCGCGCTCGCCGCAGCCGAAGCCGGCGGCTCAGCGGCGGCGCGACCTCAGCGCGCGGCCTCGCCGATCGCGGCGCATGCGCCCGCGAATCTGCCGTTGACGTTCGTGGAGAACCGCGGCCGCGCCGACGCGCGCGTCCGCTTTTACGCGCAGGGCGCGCGATACGCGTTCTATCTCACGCCACGCGAGATCGTGCTCGCGTTCCTGAACGAACCGACGACGGAGGAGCACGCGCTCGCGATGCGCTTCGTCGGCGCCAACGCGAACGCCGCGATCTCCGGCGCCGGCCCGCAGGGCACGTTCAACTACCTGCACGGATCCGATCCGTCGCGCTGGCAGACCGACGTGCCGTCGTACTCGACGATCGTCTACCGCGATCTCTGGCCGCACGTCGATCTGCACGTGAAGGGCGACGGCGGAGCGCTGAAGTACGAATTCCACGTCGCTGCGGGCGCCGCGCCGTCGGCGATTCGTCTCGCGTACGAGGGCGCGTCGAGCCTGACGCTCGACGATTCGGGCGCGCTTCTCGTCGGCACCGCGCTCGGCGCGCTTCGCGATGCGCCGCCGATCTCCTACCAGACGATCGACGGCGTCCGCGTGCCGGTGGGGAGCCGCTACGTCCTCGACACGGGGCGCAACGATCGCGGATTCGGATTCGCCGCCGGGCCCTATCGGACCGATCGCGAGCTCGTCATCGATCCGGGCATCGAGTACACGACGTTC
>QHWK01000701.1 GCA_003223775.1 Acidobacteriota bacterium | reverse complement strand
GACGGCCAGTCGCTGGCGCGCGCGCCGGCCGCCGATCGCGTGGTGCAGTTCGAGGCGCTCGACGCGTCGATCACCCGCGGCTGGGCGCCGCTCGGCGGCATCGTGCAGCGCGGCTTGAAGTACATCGACCTGCCGGAGCCGGAGCTGTACGATCTCGCGTCCGATCCGCGTGAGCAGCGCAATCTCGCCGACCGCGATCCGCGCGCCGGCGTGATGCGGCGTCTCTTCCAGACGACCGGAGGCGCGGACGGCGCCGCGCCGCGGGTCGCCCTGGACGCCGAGGCCGCCGGCCGCCTGCGATCGCTTGGATACGCCACCGGCACGGCGCCGAAACGGCCGATCACCGCCGCCGACGATCCGAAGCGCCTGGTCGCGCTGAACGAACAGTTCAACACGGCGCTGACCGCGTTCGATCAGGGGCGATCGCGCGAGGCGCTCTCGGCGCTTCTCGCGGTCCTTCGCGAGCGTCCGGATTTCGTCGCCGCGCGGACGAGCGCCGCGACAGTGCTCATGGCGGAGGGCGATCCGCGCGCCGCCGTGCGGCTGCTCGAGGACGGCCTCGCAGGGAGCGACAGCTCGCCCGATCTGCTGGCGCGCCTCGGGCGCGCGCGGCAGGCGGCGGGCGATCTCCGCGGCGCCGCGGCAGCGCTCGAGCGCGCGCGATCGGCCGGCGACGCGAGCCCCGACGTTGTCGTCGATCTCGCGATCGTCGATGCGGCGCGCGGACGCGCCGACGCTGCGCGCGCCTTGTTCGAGGAGCTGCTCGCGCGCGCGCCGTCGAGCGCGACGACCTGGTACAACCTCGGGCTGCTCGAGCTGCAGCAGAAGCGGCCGGCCGAAGCCGCGACGGCGTTCCGGCGGGCGACCGCGATCGAACCGGAGTACGGCGACGCCTGGCAGGCGCTCGGCGCGTCGCTCGCCACCACTGATCGCCACGGCGCCATCGACGCGTGGCGCAAGGCCGAGCGTCTGCTGCCGCGCGACTACGATCTGCTGTTCAACCTCGGGATGCTGCTCGCCGACAGCGACGCGCCCGCCGCGGCGATTCCGTATCTGGAGCGATTCGCGAGCGAGGCGCCGCGCGACCGCTATGCGCGCGACATCCCGCAGGTGCAGGCGGTGCTCGCGCGCCTGCGGGCCGGGCGATCGTGAAGAGGCGCTGCGGCATCCGTGTAGGGCGGCCCTTTCAGGGCCGCCGAGGCGAGGCTGAAAGCCTCGCCCTACGGATGTTGCTGCTCGTCGTGGCGCTTTCGTCGTGCGGACGCGGATCGCGATCGGCCGGCGCGCCGATCGCCGCAGCCGCGCTCCGCGGCGCGAACGTGCTGCTCGTGACGATCGACACCCTGCGCGCGGATCACGTCGGCGCGTACGGCAGCGCGCTCGGCGCGACGCCGACGATCGATCGCCTCGCGCGCGAGGGGCTGCGGTTCGGCGTCACCTACGCGCACGTGCCGCTGACGCTGCCGTCGCACGCGACGATCATGACGGGCCTCTACCCGTTCGCGAACGGCGTGCGCGACAACGGATCGTTTCGATTCGACGGCGTGAAGCCGACGCTCGCCGGCGAGCTGAAGCGCGCCGGCTATCGGACCGGCGCGTTCGTCGGCGCGTTCGTCCTCGATGCGCGGTTCGGCCTCAACGCCGGCTTCGACGTGTACGACGATCGCGTCCAGGGCGCGTCGGCGAACCTCGACATCGTGCAGCGGACCGCGGAAGCCGTCCTCGCAGCAGCCTACGCGTGGATCGCGCAATCCGCAATGAATCCGCAATCCGCAATGAATCCGCAATCCACAATCCCCAATCCGCAACCAATCCGCACTCCGCAATCCGCAATCCGCAGTGTCCCCTGGTTCGCTTGGGTCCACCTCTACGATCCCCACGAGCCCTACACGCCGCCCGAGCCGTTCGCCGCCCGCTACGCGGCCGATCCGTACTCGGGCGAGATCGCGTACGCAGACGCGGCGCTCGGCTCGTTTCTCGATCGGCTGAAGACCGCGGGCGCGCTCGATCGAACGCTGGTCGTGATCGCGTCGGACCACGGGGAGTCGCTCGGCGAGCACGGCGAGCGCACGCACGGGCTCTTCGCCTACGAGTCGACGCTGCGCGTGCCGCTCGTCGTGTGGGCGCCGGGCGTCGTCGCGCCGGGCGTCGTCTCGTCGCCGGCGCGGCTCGTGGACGTCGCGCCGACGATGCTCGATCTCGTCGGCGCGCCTGCCGCGGCGGCCGACGGCCGCAGCCTGCGGCCGCTCGTCGGCGGCGATCCCGCGCCCGACAGCGATCCAGGATCGTACTTCGAGGCGCTGAACGCGAACCTGACGAGGAACTGGGCGCCGCTCGAGGGCATCGTCCGCAATCGGGTGAAGCTCGTCGATCTGCCGATCCCCGAGCTGTACGATCTCGACGCCGATCCGCACGAGACGAAGAACCTGTACGCGTCGCAGCGCGACCGCGGGCGCGATCTCGAGGCGCGGCTCGATCGACTCGACGCGGCGCGCGCGCAGCCGGTGCCGCGGCCGGGGCCGCTCGACGGCGACGCCGACGCGCGCCTTCGCTCGCTCGGCTACGTCGTCGGCGAACGCCGCCGCGGCGACGCTCGAGGCCGCGATCCGCGAGCGCCCGGATCTGACGATCGCGTACGACAGGCTCGCGTTCGTGCTGCGCGGCGCCGGGCGCATCGGCGACGCCGTGGGCCTGCTCGACCGCGCAGCGCGCGGCGGCCACGCCGACCGTGCGCTCCTGCGCTCGCTCGGCGCGATGCTGCGCGACGCAGGCGAGCTCGCGCGATCGATCGCGGTACTCGAGCCGCTCGCGAAGGAGGATCCTGGCGATCTGCAGACGCTCGATGCGCTGGGGCAGGCCTATGTCCGCGCGCACCGGCCGCGCGACGCCGAGGCGATGTTCCGCCGCGTCCTCGCCGCGTCGCCGAATGCGTCGGCGACGTGGAACAACCTCGGATCGTTGTATCTGGGCGAAAACAGACCGGCCGAGGCGTTCGACGCGCTGACGATGGCGGTCGCGATCAATCCCGATCTGCCCGGCGCGCACAACGGCCTCGGCGTGGTGTACGCGAGAAGGGGCGAGTTGGCCCGCGCCGAAGCGGAATGGCGCCGGGCGCTCGCGCTGCGGCCGGATGACGCCGACGCGCGCGCGAACCTCGAGCGGTTACCGCGCCGAGAACGCTGAGGAGGCAAAGCTCGCGGAGGCGCAGAGGACGCGCGGAGGCGCAGAGGACGCGCGGAGGCGCAGAGGACGCGCGGAGGCGCAGAGGACGCGCGGAGGTGCAGCGGACGCACGAAGACGCCAAGACGCGCGAAGGGCGCGAAGACGCGAGGGCCCTTGCGCTCCCTCCGCGTCTCCGCGCCCTTTGCCTTCTTTGCGTTCTTCAGCGCTATCAGAACTCGAACCGGAATCCCATCTGGAAGACGCGCGGGTCGAGCACCGCGATCACCGTCCTCGGCGACGTAATGGACAGGTTGAAGTTGGTGACCGGATCTGCGTTGAGCAGGTTATAGACGTCGAGCATCAGCGTGGCTTTCCTCGAGCCGCCAAGCGGGATCGCTTTGTCGATGCGGAAGTTGAGCAGGTTGACGCTCTCGGATCGATTCGCGTCCATGTTGGTCGCGAAGAACGCGCAGTTGAAGTTGCAGACGTTGAGCCCCACGCCGTCGGTTCCGTCGGGAACGACCAGCGAGTACGGGAAGCCGCTCTGGAAGCGATAGTTCACGCCCACGCCGACGTCGTACGGGAACGAGTAGTGGCCGGACATCTGCGCGTGATACATCGTGGTCTTCTGGCGGTTCGGCGCCGTGGCGCTGATCGACAGCTGCGGTCCGACGCCGATCGGATCCGTCGACAGCGGGCTGGTCGAGCCCCAATCGGGGATGTCGGCCGATCGCTCCTCGTCGCGCCACTGGTAGTCGCCGCTCGTCTGGAAAAAGAACTTC
>QHWK01000700.1 GCA_003223775.1 Acidobacteriota bacterium | reverse complement strand
CGCCTTCGAGCGCCGCGAACGCGCGCTCCGCGAGCAATCGTCTGGCGATTCCGCCGTACGCCGCGCCGTTCACCAGCACGCGCGGCACGACGACGAGGCGATGAAGATCGACGCTCAGCCGCGGAAGGCCCGCCGCGCACGTGAAGTCGCGTAGCCGATCGAGATACGCGTCCGCCTCGCTTTGGATGACGACGACAGCCGCCGGCTCGCGCGCGGCGGCCGCGAGCTGGCGCCAGAGGCGGCGCGCCGCGCGCCGCTCGGTGAGCACCGCGAAGCGCGTGCGCGCCACCGCGCCATCGAGCACGGCCCGGCCCTCGGGCGTCGCGAGCCAGGCCACGAACGGCAGCCGCGCAATCGCGCCGGTGTAGCACGCGCGCCCGCGCCGAAACCGCACCCATCCCTTCATCCCGCGCTCCATCGAAATCGCAATGCGACTGGCAAATGCGTTACCGCGCCGGGCGTCCGCGCTCGGCGAGCGCGTGGTTTGCGCCGGCGTGCCCGGAGCGATAGCGAAGGCCGTGCCGCGCGCGATCGAGTTCGTCAGCCGCACACACTGGCATTGCCCGTGTGCGGTTGCGGCTCGATCCGCACACCCCGCGCACATCGATCGTCCGAATTCGCCAGATTTTTCATGGCAGCCCGTTTGCTCTCCTGTGCGGCGAAACCCCAGGGTTCAACCGTCGAGCAGAGCCGGCCGCGCCGCTCCCGGGCGCCACCCGGTCCTCGCTCAGCTCAGCAGGAAGGCGCATCGCCCGCATCGGTGCGGCGGATGGAATGACTTCGACGATCCGGAAGATCTCGACGCCGCGCGCGGCTGGCGCGCTTGCCCTCTTCCTCACGCTGTGCGTGCCGCGCGCGGAGGCCGCGCTGTTCGATCAAAGCGCGTCGGCGGCGCGGCTCGAAGCGGCGTTCATCATGAACTTCGTCAAGTTCACCGAGTGGTCCGCGCCCGAGGACATGTCGCTCGTCGTCTGCGTGATCGGCGACGCTCGCGTCGGCGCCGCGGTGATCGACGCGCTGCGCACGACGCCCAACGGCTCGCGCGTGCAGGTGCGGCAGCTCGCCGATCAGCCGTCGACGCCCGATTGCCACGTCGCGTTCATCGCCGGGTCGCAGGTTGGCCGCGCCCGGTCGATGCTCGACGCGCTGCGCGGCCGGCCGATCCTCACCGTGAGCGACGGCGCGGGGTTCCTGCAGGCCGGCGGGATGATCGAGCTCTTCGTCGAGGGCGGCCGCCTGCGGTTCGCCGTCAACCTCGACGCCGTCGAGCAGGCGCACGTCCGTTTGAGTTCACACGTTCTCGGCCTCGCGAAAATCGTCCACGGTGCGCATGCGCAATAAGTTCGTCACCTGGATTCGCCGGCAATCGCTCGCGCGCAAGCTGACGGCGTCGGTCATGCTGACCGCCGGCGGGACGCTGATGATCGCCTGCACGGTGCTCGCCGCCTACGACTACACGGCGTCGCGCGCCCGCTTCGTGCAGGACGCCACCACGATCGCCGACGTCATCGGCACCAACAGCACAGGCGCCCTGGCCTTTGGCGATCAGCGCGCCGCCAGCGAGACGCTGCGCGGCCTCTCGGTGCTCGACTCCATCGTCAGCGCGCGGCTGTACACGAGCGACGGGCGACAGCTCGCGGCCTACACGCGAAACGGATCGCCCGGGACGGCGCCGGCCGCGATGAGTCCCACGGCGCTCGCGCCCGACGTCACGTTTCAGAATGGCCGGCTGCGCGTCACGCGGCGCATCCTGCTCGACGACCAGACGCTCGGCGCGATCGTCGTCGAGTCGGAGCTGCACGAGCTGTGGATGCGCCTCGGCGGGTTCGGCGCGGTCGCCGGCCTCGTGCTGATCGCGACCTGCATCATCGCCTGGGTCCTCTCGCGGCTGACGGCGCGGCTCACCGTCGGTCCGATCGCCGCGCTGATCGACGTGACGCGCGAAGTCCGCAACACCGGCGCGTACGAGGTCCGCGCCGTGAAGACCGCCGACGACGAGATCGGCGAGCTGATCGATCGGTTCAACGAGATGCTGTCGGACATCCAGAAGCGCGACGCGCAGCTGATGCTGAACCAGACCGATCTCGAGCACATGGTCGAAGCGCGCACCGCGGAGCTCCGCGCGAGCAACGCGAACCTGGCGCGCGCGCGCGACAAGGCGATGGAGGCGAGCCGCGCGAAGAGCGAGTTCCTCGCCAACATGAGCCACGAGATCCGGACGCCGATGAACGGCATCCTCGGCATGACCGATCTCGTGCTCGGCACGACGCTCACCGACGAGCAGCGCGACGGGCTGACGACGGTGCGCGCGTCGGCCGAGATGCTGATG